>CALMRD010000336.1 GCA_937871625.1 uncultured Bacteroidales bacterium
ATAAGGCTGCCCGGCAACAGCATCAGGGCTTCGAAGGCTCTCAGCGAGGTAAGCCGACTTACCGGCTATCTCTTTACTTATGACTCCCGGATTATCAACTCAGAGAGGAGCTTTGCGCTTCCCACCCGTGATATGACGCTCCGGGAACTGCTCGACTCGGTATCGGGTGATCCTGATGTCAGGGTCTCGGTGATAGGCAAACACATCATTCTTTACCGTGAGGCAACCATCCCTCCTGATGACTGGCAGGTAAACAGCAACACCCCTCCGGAAGTATTTATAAGCGGCAGGGTCACCGATGAGGAGACTGCTGAACCGCTGCCCTATGCAACAGTAGGCATCAGCCATCGTGGCAGGGGTACGGTGACTAACTTCAACGGCGACTTCATCCTGCGGCTGAACAACCAGTTCATTGATGACACACTCTCAGTCTCATACGTAGGCTATGTCAACCGCCTGATACCGGTCAGGAGCCTTTCCGGTAATATCCTGACCATCAGCATGGAGAGAGACTATATTCCCATCCCGGAGATAATCATCAGGGCCCAGGACCCTCATGTCATCATCAGGAAGTTAATCTCTTCCGTCGCCTCCAACTATGGAATCACCCCTGCACTGCTTACGGGATTCTATCGCGAAGGTGTCTACCGCAGGAAGGAGCCGCAGGTCTATTCCGAAGCAGTGGTACAGATATACAAGAGCCCATATGCAAGATCACTGCAGAACGACCAGATAAAGGTGCTGCGCAGCCGTAAGATCGAGAACCTGGAGGTTAAGGATACCCTGGCTGTCAGACTGAAGGCAGGACTGGATGCAACGCTCACACTGGACGTCATGAAAAACCTCTTCGATTTTCTTGACCCCGCCTCATTCGATTCCTATGAATATCATCTGACAGATATTGTAACAATAGACGACCAGTCGGCATTTGTAGTATCATTCCGCCAGAGAGAAGATATTACCGAACCTCTCATGCAGGGCGACATCTATATCAACGTAGACAACTATGCAGTTGTGCTTGCCGATTTTGAGATCAATCCGCTCTATGTTGACCAGACAGCCACATCCTATATCAGCAGGCTGCCCCGCGCCTATTCCATGAGACCCGAGTATGTCAGGTACAGGGTCCGCTACCGTTCCGTCAACGGAAGATACTACCTGACGCATGTCAGGGGAGACCTGGGCTTCCTGGCCAGGGGCAGAAAGAGGCTCTTCAACAGCCGTTTCAACATATTCTTTGAGCTGGCAGTCACAGACCACCGTACAACAGATGTCGCCCGATTTGATCATGATGAACTGGCACCGGTATATTCGGTATTCTCAAACACCATAACCGGATATGACGCCGGTTTCTGGAAGGGCTTCGATTTCCTCAAGCCCGAAGAAGATCTTGTTGAAGCACTGCAAAGACTGGAAATACGCCTTGGCGAGTTCAGCGGGCAGGATACGCCTCAATAGCTCTCAAGCACATCATAAAGAGCCGTGAGATCAGGGGTTAGTATGATCTCCGTCCTCCTGTTCTTCTGGCGTGAGTCTGCAGTCTTTCTGGTATCCACCGGCATATACTCGCTCCGGCCTGAAGCAACAAGGCGTTTGGGGTTGATGTTGGTGTCATGCGTGAGTACCCTGACTACGGTCGTAGCCCGCTTGACGCTCAGGTCCCAGTTATCAAGTATCTGCTGCCCTGGTGCCGCCCTGTACGGCACATCATCTGTATGGCCCTCAATGGTGATGGTGACATCGGGGTTCTTTTCCAGCAACGCCCCAAGCTTGCGCAGAGCCGTTCGTCCATTGGCATCTATCTCGTAGCTTCCCGTCTTGAACAGCAGCTTGTCATCCATTGAGACATATACCTGCCCGTTCTTCATGGTGACGGTGAGCCCGTTGTTCTCAAAGCCAAACAGTGCAGCCGACACCTTTTCCTTGAGCTCCTTCACCGCCTTCTGTTGCGCATCAAGCATCTTCTCTAGCTCCGTCAGCCTGGCATTGCGCCTCTCAAGCTCATAGGTGAGCTCCTCAAGGGTGGCCTTCTTCGTGTCCAGGTTTATCTCCAGGTCGCGCATCAGATTCTCTTTCTGCTGCAGGTCAGCCTGCGCCTGCCTCAGCTCAGACAGCAGCCGCTGCGTCTCCTGCGCCTTTCCTGCCGCCAGCTCCTGCCCCGCCCTCTGCAACTCATCATACCTGGCCGAGAGACTGGCCAGATCCTCCCTCCTCAGCGTCAGCTCAGAACGAACTTCACCAAGCTCCTCCGTCAGCCTGTCAGCATCGTCAGTGAGCTGCATTGACTTCGTCGTCAGCTCCCTGTTCGACATAGCAAGCCAGATGTTCTCTGCCTTGAGCGAGTCACGCTCCGACAACAGCATCAGACTCTTGTCGTTCAGAGTGTTGTATCTCTTCCCTGTAACACATGATACTGAAAGTAAGAGTATCATCACAACCGGAATAATAAGATTTAACCTGTTCATGACCTGTCTGTTTTTTATCCACACACTCTCTGCGAATTAAACAATAAATGAGAAAACATGTTACTGAAAACATAAGGATTAATTAACAAC
>CALMRD010000337.1 GCA_937871625.1 uncultured Bacteroidales bacterium
CAGACTGGTAGAGGACTCTGAGAGGGTCTACAACTTCCAGAGGGTGTTCAACATACGTCGTGGCTTCGGAAGACGCAAGGATGACGACCAGCCTTACCGTGCCTGCGGACCGGTGACGGCGGAGGAATACCTGTCGCGCGAGGAGCGTTATGACAGCCAGTTGAAGGAGAAGATGGGTGTTGACCCGGAGGGCATGACCATTGTGGAGAAGCTCAGGGTCACCCGGGAGTACCGCGAGAAGCAGTACGACCTTCTCCGTGATGCTGTCTACAAGCGCCGCGGATGGAATAACAACGGCATACCTACCATTGAGCATCTGAAGAAGATAGGCATGGACCTCCCCGAAGTGATTGAAGTGGTCACACCGCTGCAATAGCCTGTCGCCGGAAAGATCAGCTATTAGTCAAACCTTTATTGCCACGGCAGAGGCATGAATGAGGTGGCGTAACAACAGGGAGAGGGCCGGTCACCTGACCGGCCCTCTCTGTCTTATATAAACATACTACTTATTGAACTTTGACTTGATGAAGGCAGCATCTATCTCATCCCGGGCGTCAACCGGATTTGTGAGTGGCATGTCAGCATTGAAAAGCTCATAGTCGAGGAGCCTGGCCTTCTTGCTCCTCTCAAAGGTCGGCAGCCTGGTGCGGTTGGTGGTCTCAAGATGATTGCCCTCCCCGTCCACCAGGATGATCCTGGGAAGAAAGACGCCCTTTCTGCCTATGAAGCTGTCCATGATCGTCATGGCTTCACCGTACTCCTCCCTGGTAGCCCTTCCCAGGGCTTCATACATCATTATCTTCTTGTGATCCCAGGTAAAGACGTTGGCATAGCTCTCTGATATCTTTTCATCAATGCTGCTGTCCAGGTTCAGGGTGTCATGCCCTGATGGCATAAGCACCACCTTGCCGCCCCCGCCTTCGATGTTGGCCGCGTAGCGCGGAACCGTAGTCCCGCTTATCCATCCCTGGAGGTGCTTCATATAGATCTTCCCTACCTGTATGGGGGTTATGAAATGAACGATTCCCCGCTCTTTATGGCACTGAAGAAGGTAATAGGGATGCACCCCTATCCAGAACATGCGCCTGAAGGTCTCCGCCAGCGTCCGGTAATGGTCATTGACATGATTGAGCAGCACTGTCTGGTTGCGTATGGTGAAGCCGTGGGTAGTGATCTTCTTCACTGCTGCTGCCAGATCAGAAGTAACCTCCTGGTAATGATTGATGTGAGTCATGAAGTAGACATACTTGTCAACTCCCTCGTTGTATCTGTTCGATGACACCTTTATCATCTCCAGCAGCTCGTCGGTGATGAGCATGGGGAGCACCACCGGTACCCGGGTGGCTATCCTGATGACCCTGAGATGCGGTATGCGGCTCAGCTCCTCAAGGATGTACTTCAGTCTCTTGAAGCTGACCATCAGTGCGTCGCCGCCGGTTACAAGCACCTCGTTGATGTTGCGGTTATAGCCTATGTAGAAGAGCCCCTTGTCTACCTCCCTGCTGTTGACGTCGGCAGTGGTGTCAAGCGTCTTGGCTCGCTGGCAGTGTACGCAGTATGATGCACAACTGGTGTTCTCGGCAACAAAGAGTGCCAGCCTGTTTGGATAGCGCTGATAGGCGGCACCGTAGCTTCGTGATCCTTCACTCATGGCTCCCTCAACGCCGGCATCAGGAAACATCAGGTTGGCAGGTGTGGGTACACTCTGCCAGAAGATCGGGTCAAGACGCTTCTTCGACACCTCGCCGAAAAATACCGGGTTGAAGGGATCCTCCTGCATCAGCGAGGCATAGTAAGGTGTGATCCTGAATGGCTCCTTGCCCTCCTGTCTCAGGGTGCCGATGGTTCTCCGGATCTCGGCCTCCTGGTGGGGATTGAGCCTGATGACCTGCTTAAGCTGGTCGACAGAACGGATGGAGTTCTTTCTCTGCCACGCCGGATCGCTCCATTGCTCCTCCGTCACATCCTTCCACAGTTCAATGGTGTTGTACTTTCGCGGGTGGTATAAAAAATCTTCGTTATAGTTCATCTGAGCCTCCTCTTTTAGAATGAAAAAGACATTGTTCTTCCACATGCAGCTCAACAAATATAGGAAATTTTTCCGGGTTCCCCGGAGTGGAGGGGATGGTCCAGTCGGCAGTCTTCAGTCTTCAGTCGGCAGTCACCAGTTTGAGGCGACGACAAAGGAGGAGACTCAATCCCGCACACGGAGTGTCGGGACGGCAGTCAGCAGTTTGAGGCGACGACAAAGGAGGAGACTCAATCCCGCACACGAACCTGTCCCGGACAAAGTCGGGAGTGTCGGGAAGGCAATAGTGGATTCTCGAATGGTTCAGCAAATCGAAAATCGCAAATCAGCTTTATGCAGCTATCGCTCGAGTTTGCCCTGCAGCTCCTTCAGCTCGTCCAACCTGCCTTCGCGAAGCAGCCGGGCCTGGTGTGGCCAGCTGTCGGGATTATGGACACGAAAGCGCTCGCCGCCGTCAGTGACGAGGATCTCCCTGATGCTTTCGGGGGCGGTCTCAGACAGCGCTTGCCAGCTGCTGATTCCGCGGTTCATCAGCAGCCTGGATATCTTCGGGCCTATCCCCAGCACGGCTTTCAGGTCATCAGCTGCGGCATGCGGCCTGGCTGCCTCCTCTGCCTTCACTGCTGCGGTCTCGGCCAGGAGTCTCTCCTCCTTTTCGAGCTTGTCGATGGTGAGCTTCAGGCTGGCGATCTCGTCATCCATCCTTCTTATGTCGCCCTGGAGTGACGTTTTCTCTGCCTCTGTCTTTCGCAGTTCAGTATCCAGTTTGCGTACCCTATCCTCGAGTGCGGCCTTCTCCTCTTCCAGGGTGGCTATCTTTCTCCTGGCGCGTCCGCGTGCCACGTAGTATCCTATCAGAAAGCCCAGCAGTGCTGCAACCAGCAGCACAATGATTATGAACAGCAAATCTGCTGTAAATCGTTCTGCCATGATGATTAGATTATTACCTTGATTTCAGTTCTTCTGTTTGCAGCTCTCCCTTCGGGTGTGCTGTTTGATGCTGCGGGTTCGGATGAACCCATGGTTGATATTACTACCTGTTCCGCATTGATCCCTGCATCGACAAGGAATGTCTTCACAAACCCTGCTCTCTCAAGGCCCAGCGTACGGTTGAAAGACTCGGGTCCTGTTATGTCAGCATGGCCCGTCACTTCGATCCTGGCTGACGGGGTGTTGTCGAGGCAGAGCTTCAGCTTCTGCAGGTATTCATCACTCACTCCGCTCATATCGCCTTTGGCTGATGATGACGGGAAATAGCCCTTCTGTACTTCTGCGCCGCTGATAAATAGTCTGGCCTCCTCAACTGAGGCCCGGAGGACCTCTTCAGCTGTCAGGAGTGCGGTATCGACATCAGCTGCGGCGGCAGCCAGTGCCTCTTCCACCGGTGTGGCAGATGATGCGGCCTTGCAGTCGCACCTGATCCTGCACACATACCAGTATGAGGCACCGGTGATCCATAGTATCAGAAGAGCAGACAGAAATAGTATCGGCTGTCTCATCTCATGTGATTTTACCTGCGACGGGTCAGCCCGCCAAGGAGTGAACCGAGAATACTCTTGTTCTGTGTCCGGGTGCTCCCTCCCTTCGTCAGGAAGCCTGCAACATCATCGAGGATGCTTCCGTCACCGTCAGCGTCAAGGAGAGCGCCCACACCCGAGATGCCCTTGCCGGTTGTGTCACGCTTCTTTGTGAGCGCACCAAGGATCAGCGGCGAGAGTGCCGGGATCATCTTCATAATGGTCGATGCATCAATGTTCATCCTCCCTGCCAGCGCCTGTGCCGCCTGGAGACCTCCGGCGTCGCCAAGCAGGCCACCGAGGTTGGGGTCAACATCCTTCGCCTGAGCTTTGCTGGCTACCAGATCCTTAATATTGTCAAGCACCGAGGAGTCACCGTATTTGTTAAGGATATGGTCAACCCTCTCATCACCACCCCGCGTGTCCTTCTGCTTCTTGAGACCCGCAATAATCAGCGGTGCCAGCTGAGGTATCAGCTTCTGCACCGTGCCCTGGTCAACATTGAAGTTACTGGACATCTGTCTGGTAACTTCAGGACCGTAGCTCTTTAGGAATTCATCAATAAATCCTGCCATTGTTGCCGATTATTTAATTAGACTTAAATGTTTTCAGATCAGGTGAACATCTAAAGTTAGGAAGGAAAATAGATTTATCAAAGGAAAAGATAAAATATCTCTTCCCGTGTTGAGTTACCCGGAAGGATAACAAAAAGTAAAAGGATATAAGCCTCGGCAGTGGTTCAATGGCCCTGTGATGAATTCAGGGCCTCAGACCTCAGTATTCAATACGTACAACCACTCCATCCATTGAAGTGCATATTGCGCCGTTTCTTCCCAGGGGCACTATCCTGTTAATCAGGCATGATGATATCCTGTGGCTCCAGAGAAGCCGGCCTTCCTCCCTTGATGCGGCATGGATCACCCCCTTGTCTGAGGGTATGAGGATTGCACCGCTCTGTTCCTCAATCACCCCCGGTGCGATATCATACCCTATGTCAAAAACTGTTTTCCATATTACGGTGCCTTCAGCCCCTTTGGCATCGACTCCCACGGTGATGCCGTTCATCGTCTTGGCAAGTATCAGTGCGCTGTCGGCCGTAATACCCATCGACTCCCTGACAGCTATGGCGCCAAGGTCTGAATGCCAGAGCAGCTGTCCGGTTGATGCA
>CALMRD010000338.1 GCA_937871625.1 uncultured Bacteroidales bacterium
CACTGGTGCCAGATGCACCTGCAGATCTGTATGCAGCCATGGGGGCTGAAGATCAACGCATTTATGTGGTTCCAGGCAAGAAAATGGTAGTTGTTAGAATGGGGGAAGCATCTGATCCACAGAATCCCAGTTTCGCCCTTTCAGGTTTTGACAATGAGCTATGGGGGAAGATAAATGCTCTGATGGGAACAAAATAGGAAGCTTTTAACGTTCAGATAAACAATAAAAATCGCCCCCCCGATTTCCCGGGGGCGATCATTTTTCTGATGCCGGCGTATCAAGACTACTCCCCCGACACCTCTGGTATCGGGGTCGTGATCTTGAGTGTGGGGGTGATCAAATGAAAAAGCCTGTCACTTGTTTCAATCAACTCAGGCAATTCATGGCGAACAAGATTACTCCCCCGACACCTCTGGTATCGGGGTCGTGATCACAAATTGGAGATGACTATAAGAAAAGCCTCTCACTCGCTTCGCTCGTTTCAGCCTTTCTTTTTTCAGCTGCTCCTCAAAGCAAGCTTTGGTCGCACCAGAAAAAAGAAAGCCTCCTCTGCTTTCGCTGAGGGAGGCTTTTCTTATGTCGGGGTAGTGTGATTCGAACACACGACCCTCTGGTCCCAAACCAGATGCGCTAACCGGACTGCGCTATACCCCGAAAATTATTCTGCAACACAAACTTTTCAATATTATCTCTCTTCTTTATTGACTTGAGCCTTGTTTCCATCTTCACTGCTTCCGATCTTGTACCGAACTCTTTCCACCATTTCAATTTCCAGGGCACATAAGCCCTGGTTGAGATGTTCCTTCCTTTATTATGCCTCTCCAATCGGGCTTCCAGATCTTCTGTCTGCCCGATATAATATTTTTTGTATATCTCAGATTCCAAAATGTAAACCCAATACATAACCTCTGCTCAGATGCGCTAATCCCGATCCCGATGTATCGGGATCGAGGATCCTCGGCAAATCAGAAACCTGATTTGCCGGGACCGGACTGCGCTATACCCCGAAAATTGATAAGGTATGCAAAGAACTTAACTGCTGCCGGGAGCGGACTCTGCCAGTCCCCGAAAACGATCTGCAAAAGTAGAAAAAATTATGATTACATTTCGGGTATGTTAAAGATAAATGTCATTTCCGATGGCCGGACCGCAACATCGACAGGAGATAGGGGCAGCTCGCTGCTTGATATCCTGCGGCACAGCGGATATGAGATCTATGCCGCCTGCGGGGGAAAGGGCAGATGCGGCAAGTGTACCGTGCAGGTGAAGGGAGAGGGCACGGTGCTCTCATGCTCCTATTATCCTGACCGTGATATTGAGGTCATCCTTCCAGACATAAGGGAGACAAACATACTGACCAGTCAGACCGATTACCTCGTTGACCTTCCATATGATGAGGGAAGTCACCGTAACCTCACCCCGCAACCCTATGGCGTGGCAGTGGATATCGGCACCACAACGGTGGTACTCTACTTTATCGACCTGGTCACGGGGCGGCTTGAGAAAATAGCATCACTGCTAAACCCGCAGGCTGCCTACGGCGCTGACATCATCTCAAGGATATCATGGTGCCAGTCGAATGAGACCGGATTGCAGGATCTGCAGCAGGCCATAGTGGGAGCCTTGAACGGGGAGATCCGGAAGTTTGCCGCCGACAGAAAACTGGGTACGGAATACATTGAAAGAGTAGTGATTGCCGGAAACACCACCATGCTGCATATACTCCTCGGTGAAGATCCTGTGCCGATAGCGCTTGCACCCTTCAAACCCCGTTTCACTGCCAGCCAGAGACGAACCGGTGCCACCACCGGGCTGGCAGTGAATAAGGGGGCTGAAGTAGTGACACTGCCCTCTGTATCTGCCTACGTCGGTGCAGACATCGTAGCAGGCCTGGCAGCCTTGAACATCCAAGAAAAGAATTACCTGTTCCTGGATATAGGGACCAACGGCGAGATTGCCCTGGTAACCGGCTATGAGATATTCACCTGTGCTGCCGCTGCCGGACCGGCATTTGAAGGTGCCAACCTCACATGCGGTATGAACGCATCTGCAGGTGCCATATCATCATTTACCCGCCCCGGAGAGTATAGGGTCATTGGCAACACACAACCCTCGGGAATATGCGGATCGGGTATAGTGGATATCGTGGCCTGGCTGACGGCAAATGGCATCGTGGATGAGACAGGCTACTTGTGCGACGACTTTGTGATAGACGAAGGAACCAATGTCCGGGTGACTCAGAGGGATATTCGGGAGATACAGCTGGCCAAATCCGCCATCTACTCGGGAATGAAAATACTGGTGACGAGAAGAGGTCTTAAATTCAGTGATATAGATGCCCTGTTCCTCGCCGGTGGTTTTGGCAACTATATCAGCATTGATTCTGCACTTCAGATAGGACTGCTTCCGGAAGAGCTTACAGGCAGAATATACGCTGTTGGCAACAGCGCCGGCATAGGAGCCCTGCAATATCTGAGATCAGGTGAATTTGTCGGAAGGACTGAGGATATTGCCCGGAGAGCCGGCTACCTGGAGTTGTCTGATGATGAGGATTTCCCTGCCGAATTTGCCCTGAACATGGAATTTGGAAAATCAGGCCGACAATCCATAACCTGAAGATGGAACCAGGTAGAAGTGACCGGTACTAGGTGATTTGAAAATGGAATGCGCAAAACCTGACAGTCACCTCGCGGGATGAAGAAGGTAATTGGATGGACTGACTGTAAGGGGTCATTGCTGCCATGTGAAAAGAGAATAGGATGCTCTGGCAACTGATAAACAACAGTGAGAACGGATGAGAAATGTTTAATGCCAGGATCGCCGCAGGCTATTTTTTTTTACACAGAAACTCTTTGGCACCTGGTTTGTTATTAACTTTAACACGTAATATAAAGAGAGATGAAAAGAAAATTGATAACCATTGCTGCCCTGGTGGCTTTCCTGATCGCTCCGGCATTTTCACAGGCTTCATTCTATGATTTTACCGTTGAGACCATCGACGGAGAGCAGTTCAGCTTCTCCGACCTCAAAGGCAAGAAGGTGATGATAGTCAACACGGCATCAAAGTGCGGTCATACACCCCAGTACAAGGACCTGGAGCTGCTTCACAAGGCATACAAGAGCAAACTGGTGATAATAGGTTTTCCGGCCAACAACTTCATGAACCAGGAGCCTGGAACAAATGATGATATCAAGGAATTCTGTGACAGCAAGTACGGTGTCACCTTCCCGATGATGGCCAAGATCTCTGTCAAGGGGAACGATATGCATCCGCTGTACAAATGGCTGACAACCAAATCTGCCAACGGTGTGCTGGACTCCGATGTTGCATGGAACTTCCAGAAATATCTCATTGACGAGAACGGCAAGCTGGTTGGCTTTCTCAAGCCGGCCATCAAGCCTCTCTCCGACGAGGTGGTGATGTGGGTTACGAAGGGGCAGTTCACCCAGGCAAAGTAGAAAGGATATCACATTAAGATAACGGCCGGCATAACCGGCCGTTTTTTATTCCTGCGGATCAGAATCCCTGTTTGAAAAAGGTGCGTGGCTTCCAGAACATTTTGTTTAACTGTTTGTTCTACATAAAAACAATAAGTCATGGCAGATCTGAGAACTAACTACATGGGTCTTGAACTGAAGAACCCCGTCATTGCAGGTGCCAGCAACCTGGTGACTGAAATTCAGAACCTGAAAAAGCTCGAGGAGGCCGGTGTTGCCGCCGTAGTCTACAAGTCACTGTTCGAAGAGCAGGTGCAGCTTGAAAACCTTGAATTGTATGAGCTCAAGACGGAGTATGAGAACAGGCATGCAGAGCAGGTCACACTCTTCCCCAACTCCCATTCGGTGCCAGAATCACCTGATGATTACCTCCTTAACCTCAGGAAGGCCAGGGAGGCTCTGTCAGTGCCGCTCATTGCCAGCCTGAATGCGGTCAGTGATGAAATCTGGCTTGAATATGCCGTCAAGGCAGCTGAGACAGGTGTCGACGGACTGGAACTCAACTTCTATACGCTTCCCAATGAAGATACAAAGGGTAGGGATACGATCGAAGAGAGGCAAATTGAGACACTGCGCAAGGTCAAGGCCGCAGTGAAAATACCCGTTTCGGTGAAGCTGAGCCCTTTTTACACCAATCCTCTCAGTTTCATAGCCGGACTCGACAAGGCCGGAGCTGACGGAATAGTGATCTTCAACAGGCTGCTCCAGCCCGACATAGACATCTATGCTGAGACTCACACCATGCCATATGATCTCAGCAACACCGAAGACAACAGGCTGCCGTTAAGGTTTGCCGGGATGCTCTATGGTAATGTTAAAGCTTCGGTCTGTACCTCAACAGGAATTTACACAGGCAACGATGTGGTGAAGATGCTGTTGGCCGGCGCTGACACGGTGCAGGTAGTAAGCACACTCTACAGAAACGGTATTGATGTGGTGAAGTCCATGATTGAAGAGACAGGCAAATGGATGGATGTCCACGGCTACGACACTATAAGGAAGTTCCGCGGCAGGCTTTCGCTGAAGGAGAGCGACAACAAAAAGGCCTATCAGCGTGCCCAGTACATAGATGTGATCATGAATGCCTCCGAAATCCTGAAAAAGTACAAGTCGCTGCAGTAAAACTGCAATCTCCGGTACGCCATCGATACCCTTCAAACCGGGAGGTGGTCATTTACTTAAGATACTCTGTTACAGGCTGATCCTTACAGGTCATTCCCCTTATGAAAAGGTCGGTCCCCAGGAGTGAAACCCGGAGTGCCTCCGAATGTCCGTTTTCACAGGTCAGAAGCTTATCTGTGCCCCGCAGGATGTTGACAAAGACAATGGCATAACCTGCCGGCTCCTGATGAGAACCAATCTCTTTCAGATATTTCCTGAAGAGAGGTGTGAGGAGCTTTATCTCATCGTTGTTGAGTCGCTCTCTCAGCTTCTCAACCCTGCTGTGCCCCTGGGCAAAGTCCTTCAGCAGCAAGGGGTTTCTCTCACTCAGGTTCCAGAGCTGTGTGAGTCTCTCCGTGGTATAGTTGCGAAGCATTGTTTCAAAGTCACAGTCTGCCCTGACGACGTCACGCAGTGGATCGGTGATGCGGCCTATTTCTCTCTGAACCACAGCTTCGTAGATATCTGCCTTGTTGCTGAAATACATGTACACCGTACGCCTGCCGCGGTTTGCCTCAGCCGCGATTGACTCCATCGTTGTCCGCCGCAGACCTTTCGTTGCAAAAAGCCCGGCAGCAACATCAATGATCATATTCCGTGTACTTTTTCTCGCCATTGCACATTTTGGGAATTATGTGCAAAGTTAGCAAACGCAACATATTATGACTTATTTTTACAGGTTATTCAATACCTGAAAGCTGATGAAACGTTTTGTCATTGCGGTTTGCTTCATTCTGCCCCAGGCGCTTACCGGGCAGATAATTGTCAATACCCCACTGAGCGCCCGGCTGACCGGGTATGACATAGCTGTGGTTCTTGAGCCCGATGCCCATATTGTCAGTGGCGACATGACAGCCTGGTGGGTCAACAATTCGGCCATGCCTGTGGGCGATGTCATGATGCATATGTATCTTAATGCCTTCAGCAGCAACAGGAGTACATTTGCCAGGGGCGGAAGATGGAGCCCTGCCGGCGATGACGGCTGGGGATGGGTCAGGATAGAATCAATGGTTGATGCAAAGGGAAAGGATCTGACAGACTCAATGCGATTTGTCTCACCTGATGACGGCAACGAATATGACCGCTCGGTATTACGGGTACTCCTGCCAGAACCTGTACAGCCAGGTGATACTCTGATGCTGAAGATAAACTTTAAATCGAAGCTGCCATCGCCGATTGTAAGGACGGGATATGCCGATGATTTTCATTTCGTGGCACAGTGGTTTCCGAAGTTCGGGGTGTATGAGACTGCCGGGACGAGGAACCGTGAGAGTGACGGATGGAACTGTCACCAGTTTCACCCCAACTCGGAGTTCTATTCAAACCATTCGGTGTACAATGTCACCGTGATACTGCCCGAAGAGTTTGTTACGGGTTCTGGTGGCATGTTTATAGAAGAGATGGACCTTGGAGAAGGGATGAAGAAGGTTGTATGGAGGGCTGAAGACATTGTCGATTTTGCCTGGACAGCCTGGCCCGGCTACCAGTTAATGAAGAGCAAATGGAGGGATGTGGATATTACCTTCCTGGCTTCTGAAAAAGGTATTCGCAAGGCTGATCAGCAGTTTGAGGCGGTTATCTATGCCCTGGAGTATCTCGATGAGAGGGTGGGGCCCTATCCGTGGCCGCACCTAACTTTTGTTGATCCCCCCATTTCCGGACAGGGGGCGGGAGGGATGGAATACACAACGCTCTTTACCACTATGGGCAGCGGACTTTTCCCCTCATTCATAAAGATGCCGGAGATGGTCACCATTCACGAGTTCGGCCATGCCTATTTCATGGGTATCCTTGCCAGCAACGAGTTTGAGGAACCGTGGATCGACGAAGGTGTGAACTCCTACTGGGAGCAGCGCATTGTTGATGCCAGCTATGGTGACGGTTACGGACTGTTGAGGTTGCCATTCATTAAAATGTCGGACGCCGACCAGGGGAGGATGAACTATGTCTCCTCACCCAGCCGAACGATCTCGACCAACGATCTTCCGTCATGGATGTACCCTCACGGGACCTACTCCATGATGTCGTACAGCAAGGCCGCCACCTGGCTGCATACTCTTGAGGGTATAATAACCTCTGAAACAATGGATAACGTTTTTCGCGAATACTACCGTCGCTGGGCTTTCCGCCATCCCTGCGGGCGCGATTTCATTGCCGTGGTGAATGATGTTGTAAAGAGCGAACACGGTACCCGGTACGGTGAGGATATGAACTGGTTCTTTGACCAGGTGCTGTACGGCAATGAGATATGTGACTACATGGTCTCCGGTGTAACCAGCAATAAGATAAAAAGCTATTCGGGAGTAGTCGACGGCGACTCGGTAACCTATGCAAAGAGCGACCGTAAGAGCGACACTCTTTACCTCTCACGGGTGAGTATCGAGAGGCCCGGAGGTATGATCCTGCCCGTGGAAGTGCTGGTAGGATTTGATGATGGCAGTGAGATACTTGAAACATGGGATGGTAAAGCTGCCTGGAAGGATTTCGAATATACCGGCACCAGCAAAGCGGTATGGGCGAAGGTTGATCCTGACGACAAGATCGATCTCGACGTTAACAGGGTGAATAATTCCTGGAGCAGTGATCAGAAATTCTTTGCCGCACGAAGGATGGCAAAGAAGTTTATCTTCCTGATGCAGGTAATGATTTCATTGATAACAGTTTAACATAGGTGAGATGACTTTGGTAAGAGTTCTTAAAAAGGGAGCCACCGCTGCGGCACTGTCATATAAGCAGCTGCTCGTGATCTGGGTCGTTTCACTGATAATGATCCTGTTCGTATCATTTCCCCTTAGAGTGATGCTGAATGCTGTTTTCGGGAACAGCATGGCTGTAATGCGACTCACCGACGGCTTCGATGCAGGGCTGCTGGGTGATGTAGGCAAATCGTTCCTCTACCTGATCAGTGCTGCAGGGACAGGAGGGCTTTTGCTTCTTCTCGCAGGTTTCCTGGTTTACACTTTTTTTTCGGGCGGACTGTTCGCATCCTACGCCACGGCATGGGGAGGACTGAAGATGACGGCTTTCATCAGGGAATCGGCACGAAATTTCCTTCCCTTCCTGAAGGTCAACCTGTTAACGCTGCTTATCATTGCCGGGTACACATTTGTTGTGATTGGCGTACCGGCAGCTGTACGGATGGCCCTGGCAAAGGGGTCTATGCCCGAAGGAGGCAGTATGGTATATCTTTACTTCGTCTGGATACTCGGACTGCCTCTGTGGCTCTTCGTGGCTGACGCCTCGCGCAGGTGGATAGCTGCCACTGGCTCCGGCAAGTCTTTCAGGGCGATGGGTGCAGGCTTCCGGGCACTGAAGGAGAGATTCTGGCTCTCATACGGGACCGTACTGCTGATTCTGATAGTAAACGCCATATTCGTTTTCCTCTCTTTCTGGTACCTCACTTGCTCGGTGCCTGAAAATGGAGGCATGATA
>CALMRD010000339.1 GCA_937871625.1 uncultured Bacteroidales bacterium
AATGAAGCCCTATTTAATGTTCCTTACCCTTATCTCATCAGGTTTTGTGGCCAGCCTGGCATCGGAGATTGCAAAAATCATCTATTACAGAAGGGGAGCGTGATATGGACGACGAAAAAGTATTTATCAGCAACAACATCCGCAGGCTCCGCTTTTTTGCAAATGAGATGACTCAGAAGGAGCTGGCAGACAGAACGGGAGTTACCCGCCAGACAATTGTAGCCATCGAGAACGGGAAGTACTTCCCCTCACTGGAACTGGCATTCCGGATTGCACACACCTTCAGTGTTCCTTTGTCGGATGTATTTATATATTACCCGGAGAATGACCCGGTGCACAAAAAATTAATGGCTAAAAAGACTAAAAATGGAAAACAGTAAAATGAAAGCAATAATCTATTCAGAGTACGGAGGACCGGATGTACTCCACCTGCAGGAAGTGGAAAAAACCAGCCCCAAAAGCAACGAGGTACTTGTCAGGGTTCATGCTGTCTCGGTAAACTACGGGGATATTATAGCCCGGAATTTCAAAAACCTTCCGGCAAGTGAGTTCAATATGCTGGCTTTGTTCCGGATACTTGCACAATTTGGTTTTGGCTTCAGCAAGCCCAAAAGGCAAATCCTGGGAAACACGTTTGCCGGGGAAGTTGAGATGGTTGGCAGTGGGGTGAAAAAATTCAAGGCAGGCGATCAGGTATTTGGATATACAGGTGAGACCATGGGCGCTTATGCTGAATACCTCTGCATTCCGGAGGATGGCATCATTGCCCTGAAGCCCTCACATATGACATACGAGGAGGCCTCGGCAGTTCCTTACGGAGCAACGATGGCGATCTGTTTATTGAAAAAGGTGAATATTCAGAAAGAGCAGCGCGTGGTTGTTATCGGCGCCTCCGGCGCTATTGGTTCGGCAGCCGTTCAACTTGCCAGCCATTACTTCGGGGCAGAGGTCACGGGTGTATGCAGCACACAGGGAATGGAATCTGTAAAAAGCCTGGGAGCAGCTAAGGTGATAGATTATAAAAAAGATGACTTTACAAAAAACGGGGAGTCATATGACCTCATTATTGACGTCCTGGGCAAAGGGTCCTTTTCAAAATACAAAGCATCACTGGGGCAAAAAGGGATTTACCTGCCGGTGAGTTTTAAAACCTCAAAACTGCTTCAGATGCTCCGGACTTCAATGGGCGGAGGAAAAAGGGTTATTTGCGCGCTTGCAACTCCCAAACAGGAGGATCTTGAATTTATCAGGGAATTCCTTGAAGACCGGAAACTAAAGCCTGTAATTGATCAAAGCTTCCCCCTTGAAAGGGCAGCCGAAGCCCACAGGTATGTTGAGGCCGGGAACAAGAAAGGCAATGTAGTGCTGACTCTGTAGACCAAATGGAGATATTGTATGAATGACCCCGTTGGTCCCCGGAACATTTTCATGCTCCTTGTTTTTATACAATGATTATTTTTTTGCGCCAATTAAGCATCGCAAAACAATTCATGTTCATCTATTTCCTTTGCTATTTATACAATACATTTACAGCTTACGATAAACCTCAAAACAATCAATCTCATGAAGATAGTAATATTCGGAGCAAGCGGTAAAACAGGCTCATTGTTAGTGGATGAAGCATTATCAGCAGGTCATGCTGTGACAGCATACGTTCGCAGACCTGAGTCTGTTAAATCAAAACATCCCAGCTTAAAAGTTGTTGCAGGTTATCTGAATGAGAAGGACAAACTCAGATCAGTTATTTCCGGTTCGGATGCATGTATTTCTACTCTCGGCGGAGCATCATTGACAAAACACAATACCGCGATTATTGAGGGAATAGATAATATCGTCAGCATTATGGAAGAAGAGAAAGTGACGCGCTTCATTTATTTATCGAGTTTTGGCGCAGGGGATAGTCGCAAATATATGCCTCAGCCTTTTCGGTTCTTTATTGCTGATATTATGCTTCGAATACCATTGGCGGACCACAAGACAAACGAAGATCGAATTACAAAGAGCCAGCTTGACTGGACAATAGTTCGCCCGGGAGGATTAACCGATGGCACAAAAACTGATCACATGAAACATGGTAGCGGAGAGACAAAAATAAAAGGCAGTTTACGTATCCCGCGGTCAGATGTGGCAACCTTCCTTCTTGATCAGGTAACCAGCAAAGAATATGTGAATAAGAGTGTTTGGCTGTTTGACTGAGTTCATTGGAGGGAGGTAAATACCTGACATAAAACAGAACGAACACATAAATAACGCAAATCAGTATCTTAATTCACTTTGAAACTTATAATATGAGCCTTATACTTTTTAATAAAATCATTATTACTAACTAACGTGATCTTATGAGTCTGTCTGCTGCAGCTAATGATGAAGGAACCAATGCTCCAATGAGTGATTACATACGTGCAATAGAGGCCGTCCTTAACACCAGTGGCTTTGGTGTTCTGGCAACAGAGGGTAATGGCCAGCCACATACCAGCCTGATAGCGATAACACCATTTGGAAATCTCAGGCAAATTATTTTTGCCACCTACAGGAATACCCTTAAGTATCGAAATCTTTCCAATAACAACAAGGTGGCTGTTTTCATTGAAGGTGGATATTTCAACATGAAAGGCCTGAAAGACAATGTCTTCCTGACGATCATCGGGCATACTGAAGAGATAATTATTGGCGGTAATGAAGCACCTTACCTGGCACATCTGAAGCGACATCCCGAAATGGAGGCCTTCATGGCTTCACCGGATTGTGTTCTGATCAGGGTAATTGCCCAATCATATCAGGTCGTCTATGGGATTGATGACATAAAGTGGATAACAGCAGAAGAACTTGAGTCCATCTGACCATGTATCATGGGGTTCAATTTTCATTCGCAGGTTGCTTCTTCAGAAGCGGCTATTGGTTGTAAATCTTTTCAGAACAGCAGCGAGAGACAGGTAAGGCCGCCGTCCATCTTCCTGAACTCTGACATATCAAGCTCGATAATATTGTAGCCGAGGTCCAGTATCTTCTTTTTTGATTTCGGGAATCCTTTAGCGATCAGGAGGTAATCATTGACACGCAGGCAATTGGCCGAATAATATTCTTCAGGGTCAAGTATGATGGTGTTTGCCGGGTGAGCTATTTTTGAAAACACCGGGGTAGATATATAATTCCCGTTGCCCATGCATGCGATGTCCGATTTCAGGTGCAGTCCCGCCTCTACAGGTACAAAAGATGATGTAAACCCGTATTTTGAGAGGATTGCTGACAGCTGATCGGCGCCCTCCCTGTTTGTTCTTTCGGATAGGCCGATATAGTAATGGTTCTCAGCCCTCAGTATGTCTCCCCCCTCCAAGGTGCCTGGCGCTTTGATCGACTCTGTTGGGCCGGATCCGGCAAGTACCCCGGCAATAGCCTCCTCCTCACCCCTTCTGGTAGCCGCTCCCGGCCGGGAGATGACTTTCACAATGGAGTTGACAACGGCCGTATCTTCAACGAAACAGCCATCAGGGTATCTTTCGTCCGCATCCAGAACAGTCAGTTCCACACCGCATTTTATAAGTGCCTCGCAGTATGCAGCATGCTGCTCCAGGACTCTGCCAAAATCCGGTTGTCCCAGGTTTGACGTTGTAATCCCATTGGCAAAGTTCCTGCCCGG
>CALMRD010000340.1 GCA_937871625.1 uncultured Bacteroidales bacterium
TGATGTGATGATCAATGACGGATTCTGGTCGCCCATGATTGAGCGCAACAGGGTGAAGACCATACCTTATGTATTCAGGCAGTGTGAGCTTACGGGACGCATAGACAACTTCGCCGTTGCCGGCGGATTAACTAAAGGAAAGCACACGGGAGCGAGGTACAACGACTCTGACGTGTTCAAGATCATCGAGGGAGCATGCTACTCGCTGATGGAGACCCCTGATCCTGATCTTCGTGAGTACGTTGACAGCCTGGTGTTGCTCATCGCTACCGCCCAGGAGGATGACGGTTATCTCTATACCACCCGCACCATTGACCCTGTCAACATGGCTCCCGGGGCGGGCAGGGAGAGGTGGATCGATGAGCGCGTGAGCCATGAACTATATAACGTGGGACACATGTATGAGGCGGCTGTAGCCCATCACCAGGCGACAGGTTCCCGCCGCTTTATCGATGTAGCCCTGAAGAATGCTGAGCTTGTTTACCGGGAGTTCGGATGGGGCAGGAGGGAGATCGCTCCCGGTCACCAGGAGATTGAGATCGGACTGATAAAACTGTACAGGCTGACAGGAGACAGGCGGTGGCTTGAGCTGGCACAGTTTTTTATTGACGTACGTGGCAGGCCAGGAGAATATATACGTCATCCGGACACAAGCAGGTTCAGGGTCTACAACGACTCAGTCTACCTGCAGATGCACAAGCCGGTGCTGGAGCAGAGTGAAGCCGTTGGCCACGCTGTCAGGGGAGGATACATGTATGCCGCAATGGCAGACCTCTCTGAAGCCACGGGATATAACCGCTATCTCGAAGCGTCACAACGGATATGGGAAGATGTCACGCGGAAAAAGATATACATCACCGGAGGCATAGGCTCAAAGGAATACGGTGAAGCCTTCGGTGAACCATACGAGCTTCCCAACATGGCAGCCTACACCGAGACCTGTGCCTCGGTGGCCAATGTCTTCTGGAACCACAGGCTCTACCGGGCCACCGGTGATGCAAAGTATCTTGACGTGCTGGAGCGGACCCTTTACAACGGGCTGATATCAGGGATAAGCAGCGACGGCTGTCGCTTCTTCTATACCAATCCGCTTGAGTCGGACGGCAGCTTCGAACGCGCCGGGTGGTTCGACTGCTCATGCTGCCCTGTCAACGTGGCACGCTTCATGCCGGCACTGAAGCAGTATATCTGGTCGGTATCAGACGAGGGCATCAGCGTGAACCTCTTCATCAGCTCAGAAGCGAGGCTGACAGCCGGTGCAGGGGAGGTAACCCTGAGACAGGTGACGGAATATCCCTGGAAGGGCGATGTCAGGATAGAAGTTAACCCAGACAACGAAGGCAACAGGTTCAGTCTGCGTCTGCGTTTACCGGCATGGACCGGTGATCAGCCCTTTGAGGGCGGGCTGTACAGGTATCTGAAACCGGCGGAAGGCAAGGTGCAGATAAGGGTGAATGGCAAAAAAGCAGCTGTCAGACGTTGCGACGGTTTTGCGGTCATTGAGAGAAGCTGGAACAGGGGTGATGTTGTTGAGGTAGTTTTGCCCATGGAGCCCAGGTTCATCGCTGCACATGAAGAGGTGAAGGCTGACAGCGGAAGGGTGGCATTGGGATACGGCCCCCTGGTTTACTGCCTGGAGGAGGCTGACAACGGCCCGGTCAGGGAGCTGAGCGTAAATCCAGATACGGGTGTTGAATTCACATATGAACCTGAGCTTCATGGTGGAGTGGGAACCCTCACCTTTAAGGCGATAACACCGGAGGGGATGGAACAGAAGGTAAGGGCCGTTCCCTACTATTCATGGAACAACAGGGGCAGTGGCGAGATGATAGTCTGGATGAAAACGGTAAAACAGTAAACAATGCAAAAAACAGAAGAAATTTTCATTGCGGCGGCCATCGTGCTGATGATCATGTCATCCTGCAGCCGCGGGATGACGGATAACAACTACCCCATCAGGCCTGTGCCCTTCACCTCGGTGAAGATGACTGACAATTTCTGGGCACCACGTATCAAAAAGAACCATGAGGTGACCATACCCATTGCCTTCGGGTACTGCGAATCGACAGGCCGTATCAAGAACTTCGAGATAGCCGGTGGGCTTGACACCGGGGCGTTTCAGACCTGGTATCCCTTTGATGACTCTGACGTCACTAAGATCATAGAGGGGGCAGCCTATTCACTTCAGACATTTCCTGACCCTGATCTGGAGGCGTATGTGGACTCGCTGATTTGGAAGATAGGCCTTGCCCAGGAGGATGACGGATACCTCTATACAAACCGAACCATTGCGGAAATGGGCTACGGTAAGATCCACGAATGGGCAGAGGGAGAGAGATGGGGCAGGACTAACATTCTCAGCCATGAGCTTTATAACCTCGGGCACATGTATGAGGCAGCCGTAGCATACTACCAGGCAACGGGCAAGAGGGAGCTGCTTGACATCTCCCTTAAGTCAGCTGATTTGGTAGACAAGGATTTCGGCTGGGATGCCTTTGTGAGCTATCCGGGTCACCAGGTGATAGAGATGGGCCTGGTCAAACTGTACAGGGTGACCGGCGAGAGAAAATATCTTGACCTTGCGAAATTTTTCCTTGATGCACGCGGTACCCGCGAAGACGGTGACGAATATGCTCAGAGCCACATGAAGGTGGTTGACCAGACTGAGGCAGTAGGCCATTCTGTGCGTGCAACGTATATGTATTCGGGCATGGCTGACGTGGCTTCCATCCTTAAGGACGAAGCCTATCTCAATGCTATTACCAGGATATGGGAGGATCTGGTTTACCGCAAGATGTACATCACAGGCGGTATAGGTGCCAGCGGTGGCAACGAGGGCTTTGCCGAACCATACCATCTCCCGAATATGACAGCATACTGCGAGACATGCGCATCAATAGGCAGTATCTTCTTTAACCACAGGATGTTCTCGATGCACGGTGAGGGCAGGTACTTTGACATTCTTGAAAAGACACTCTACAACGGTGCCCTATCGGGTGTCGGCCTCACAGGCGACAGGTTCTTTTATCCCAACCCACTGGAGTCTGACGGCCGGCATGCGAGGTCACCGTGGTTCGGATGTGCATGCTGCCCGTCAAACATCTGCCGGTTCATCCCTGCTATCCCGGGTTATATCTATTCTGTTACCGACGATGACCTCTACGTTAACCTCTTTGCCTCCAATGAGGCTGAGATAAGCTTCGGTAAAAAAGAGGTGACCGTCACCCAGCAGACC
>CALMRD010000341.1 GCA_937871625.1 uncultured Bacteroidales bacterium
CGGAGTTCTGCCTCTGCAAGCTTTATCCATACCGGGATTCGGGGTTTTTGAGCTGGAGCCTCCTTTCAGAATGTATGCCTGTTACTGAGATATTCAACGGACCCCCGGCGGGCGGGCTTATTCAGTAAGCTCTCCGGCAAGAAGCCTCAGACCGATCTCCGATATCTTTGCCTGGTAGAGTGCTGTCAGCCTTCTGTTGATGGCGTTCAGGTAATTGTTCTGATACTCCCTGAATTCGAGTCCTGACAGGGAACCGAGCCGATATCGCTCCATTGCTATCTCCAGTGATGCCCTGGCCAGTTCCGCACTCTCAGTTTCGAAGTTGGTTACTGTGATATTGTTCAGGTAGGTATTGTAAAGCAGGTCCAGCTCTCCCATGATCTCATACTCTATATCGAGATAGGCCAGTTTGCTGTTTTCCGCTTCCAGCTTAGCATTGGCCATCTTCCTGTTGGTTTCAAACCCGGAAAAAATATTCCACGACATGTTGAAGCCCCAGTTCAGTCCGTTGGTCTGGCTGAAGGAACCTGCCGACCACGGATATTCACTGCGGCTGTAGTTATATCCGGTGCCGAAGCTCAGTGTGGGATAACGCAGTGCCCTGACAGCAGCAAGGTCATAGTCTGAGAGCCTCTCTCCCTGCCGTGCAAGTAGCAGTTGGTTGTTGTACTTCAGTGTACTCGCACGTAGTGAGTCGATATCCATATCCGGTGCCAGAATGATTGAGTCACGTATGTTGAAGTTTATCTCATGGCCTGTACTGAGAAGGTTGGTCAGCCTTATGTATGCACTGATGACCGTCTCCTGCTGAGACAGCACCGCAGAGCTGTCCGCGTTGAGGTCTATCTTCGCCTGCTGCAGGTCCAGTCCCGAGATGACACCCAGCATATATTTCTCCTCGGCATTTTCATACCGTGACTTTGAGAGAGACAGTGAGATGAGAGCCGATTCCATCCTGTTTTGCTGTACTATGATATTGTAATATTCTGAGCATACTCTCATTACCAGGTTCTCCACGTTTATCCTGACTCTCTGGCTGCTCA
Organism: uncultured Bacteroidales bacterium; assembly: GCA_937871625.1. Lineage (GTDB taxonomy): Bacteria > Bacteroidota > Bacteroidia > Bacteroidales > VadinHA17 > SR-FBR-E99. The sequence goes on from CALMRD010000341.1 coordinate 1,044, forward strand.
TGGCCAGCAGCTCCTGCTGGCGGCTGTAGGCAGTAAACATCCCCAGGCCGTCAAACAGCTTCCAGTTAACAGCAACACCGGCAGTATAGAGGTTTGTCCTGCTCCTTTCAGCTTCTGATGAGGATGAGACGACATTATTGCTTGTCTGCGACTGTCGGCCAGTTCCTGTTACGGTTGGCAGGAAAGGTGCAATGGTGACGTTGTTTTCTGCAATGGCCTCATCATTCCTGCTGATCTTAAGGGAGTAGTTATTCTCCAGGGCCACCATGATGGCCTCATCGAGGGTGATCGTCGTCTGGGCTCCCGCTGCAAGTGGCATCAGGAGAATCATTATCAGGTAACTAAGCCTTCGGTTGCTCATTGCTCTTTCTTTCATCATTTTTCTTCCCGGCCAGGTAACTGTAAATTGAAGGTACAACGAAGAGTGTCAGGAATGTTGCGAAGAACATTCCGCCCACAACGGTTACGCCCATGGAGATACGGCTCTCCGCGCCTGCTCCCGAGGCCAGCGCCAGGGGCAGGATGCCGAGGATGGTCGTAAGGCTCGTCATCAGCACCGGACGGAAACGTGCCACGGCTGCCTCGCGGGCGGCATCCATGATGGTGAGTCCTGCCTGTTGCCGCTGGTTTGCAAACTCGACGATCAGTATCCCGTTTTTGGCCACCATACCAATGAGCATAATAAGTCCAATCTGGCTGAAGATATTGAGGGTCTGGCCGGTGACTACCATGATAAAGAGTGCACCTATCAGTGCCAGCGGCACCGTGACCAGGATGATCACCGGGTCACGGAAGCTCTCAAACTGTGCTGAGAGTACAAGGTAGATGAGCACGATGGCCAGGACGAATGCAAATAGCAGGCTTGAAGTACTCTCTACAAAGTCCTTTGAGTCACCAGAGAGAGTCGTGCTGAAGTTTTCATCGAGCACCCTGGCTGCTATCCTGTCCATCTCCTCTATACCATCGCCAAGAGTGTATCTGCCTTCCAGGCCTGCCGAGACGGTAGCCGACACGAACCTGTTGTACCTGTAGAGCTGTGGTGGCAGGCTGCTCTCGCGAATCTCGACGATGTTGTCAAGCTGGATCAGCTGACCCTTATCGTTCCTGACATATGTACTTGTAAGGTCATAGGGGTCATTGCGCTTCGACTTGTCGAACTGGCTGAATATCTGGTACTGTTTGCCGTTAAGGATATAGTAGCCGATACGCTGTTCACTCATGGTGAGCTGCAGTGTCTGGGCTATGTTCTGTACGTTGACTCCCATCATGGA
>CALMRD010000342.1 GCA_937871625.1 uncultured Bacteroidales bacterium
AACGGCAGGTCAGTAACAATAATTAAAGTCGGACTCAGCAGAGGCTCCTAACCCGGCAACAGCCTTTTTTGCTGCCTCAAGATGCAGGAACGGCACATGCTCGTAAAATGCCTTTTCCCGTCGCAGGTCCCAGCTTTCCTGCAGCACCTGAAGGGCTTCATCATATTTCCCCATTTTGTATAATCCCCATCCTTTGGTATGCAAAAAGGAAAAATGTCCGGGACTTGCTTTAAGGGCCTCAGTGACCAGTTTCATGCCTTCATCCGTGTTTCTTTCGTTGTCGAGAAGGAAGTAAGCCAGGTTGTCGATCCGTTCAGGATTACCGGGTTCCAGTGACAGGGCCTCCCGGTAATACTCCTCGGCCCTGTCAGGCATGGCTGATTCATTGAAGCCAAAAGCGCGCAGTGTGGCAATGGTCGCTTCGGAAAGGGGTATGTTTCTTTAGAGAGAAGCAAGTTTGTCCCAATACCTGAGTGCTTTAATGGTGTCACCCATCAACCCATACAGGATTCCCTGCCATCCGGCCAGTTCAATGTCATCAGGAAAATATTGTTCTGCCTTTTTGTAGACTTTTTCCGCCTTCTTATACTGACCGTTTTTTTGATAAGCCTTCCCCAGGTAAATATAATTCAGAGCCCAGTCCGGGATGATATTCCATTTGTCATATATCTGCAACGCTTTCTCATATTCAATAATGGCCTTTTCATATTGCTGCAATAAGAGGTAGCAGTTGCCAAGGTTAAAATAAGTGCCTGTCATCTGGTCATCAAGCTGGATAAGCTGCTTCAGGTACTTGATTTGATCGTGTGGAGTTTCAAAACGACATGCATACACCCAGTTTGCATGTATTTTTTGTTGAACAGACATCCGGTCTGTTTTTTCACATGCTCTGAGGCACCATTTTTTTGCCTGCTCCAACAGGTAAAGCTTATCGTAGATTGTTGAAAACCAGAATTCAAGCTCGTACTGGTTACTGTAGGCCAGTGATGTCATGATGATGGGCAGATAGAAGTTTGAGTCAATATCTATCGCCTTTGAAAACCAGTTAATGGCTGAAAGGAAGTCCGATTTATAGAACTCGTTTCTTCCATGAACAAAATACCTGTATGCTTCAGGTGACCAGGTTGACAGGAGAGATGTATTAAGGAGAGGAGTGTTCATCTGCAGTTCAGACAGAATGAGAAAATCTTTCACCTGTGCTGACAATGAGTCGATCAGAAAAAAAATATTCTCCTCCCGGCAGGGGCCCTCTATCTGAAAAGACCTGTACACCTCCTCTGTTTCCGGGTCAATGATCTGAGCATAAAGACGGCTGACCGGCCCTGCCTTTTTTATGCTTCCCAGGATCAGGACATCTGCCTCAAGCTTCTGTGAGATAGAGCTGCCTACCGTGGGAGTGATGGAGGCATAGTTAACAATCCCCTGACCTCTGACGAGGCTTTTTATCGATTCGGCCTGCCTGACCTTCAGCTCTTCCGTGTTGGAGAGTGAGGATATCAGGATATCCTGTATCCCTTCCTGCCACATATTCCATACTGTGTCACCGGTAAGGTTCTGAAACGGCATCACGGCCACGGCAATTCTTTCGCCTGACGACCTGAGACTCGCCAGCTTGTCGCGGTTGAATATTTTTGGCAAAGCAAAAATAGCTGCAATGGCCAGGAGAACAATTAATGCTGTTCCATAGTATATTTTTCTCTTCTCTGATAAGAGCATTATACCCTTGTCCGGTTTTATGGGTCCAGTGTGACCTTCCTTTGGCAATTCTCCTTTCTGAGAGCTTTCACCTGATAATGGGGCCGAAACACTCTTTAATCCTGCAACGATCTCTTTTATAGCAATGGCCACTTTGTTAATCTGGTTGCGGTACCTTGTATTGTTAATGTTACTCTTTTCGTCATCTTCGGAGATTAAAGGTCTGTTTACTCCGGGTTCCTTATATATGAACTCAATACCGCGAAGGACTCCTCCCAGAACCGCCTCACAAAGCTTCTCATCGTCGGGGTCCAGGTCGTGGATTCTTACAGGCAGCACCCTGCTTGCCACATTGCCGTTGGGAAGCTTTACTTTCAAGCCGAACTGATCCTTTGATGCCTGTTCCACAAATGCTTTGAACTCATGTTCCCATGCATAGGAGTTCGGATCACAATAGGTGCGGGAGATGATCGGGATAAATATCAAGCATTTCAGTTTCTCCTTCAGGGATTCATCTACATCATGGGTCTCAAGCAGACCGTCATGCGGATTGATGTCGAAATAGACGCTGATCTCTTCCTTGAAGGTGGATTCAAGTTCAGTCCTGAGAGCCTCAACGAACTCACTCACCCATCTGTCGCCCTTATTGTCTTTCTGACGATAGCTGATGAATATGTCGTAATTATATCCTTCGATAATACCTGACATCAGGGTGTTATTTTGTTCATTATCAAAATTAAACCCTTAAAGGGCTAAATGCAAAATTTTCTTTTACCCCGTTGAACATGGTCAACCTGTCAGACCATTAAGTCCTTAAAATCAGCCGAACTTGGATTTGAGGCCGTGCTTGATTTTGCAATTGCTTTAATACAATAAACTGTTGTATCGAAAGCAATTTATTTTTTATTGGTTTCCTAATACGTGAAACGCCGCACGTGAAAAGCGAATATTGCTGCCACAATACCTAAAGGGTTAAAAAATAGCCAGAATCATCTGTTCTCAGTTCGGCGTAATTCAGCTCAAGGACAATACCCTCATATTTCAGTGTTAGTTTCTTTTCCTCCAGGTTCACATCCGGAGTTTCCGGTATTCCGTTTAAAATCAATTTTACCAGCCGGTACGAATCATCAAAACCGGTAATGCAGGGATGGTTGAATATCCTTATGTTTCCTTTCTGGTTTGCGGCTGAGAATATCACCCTGTGAAAGACAGTCCTTTCAGGAAGTATCTCTATTTCCAGTGGCTCGAATATCCTGATATTCAATGGATCTGATATTGAATTAATTTCAATTTTGTATCCAGACAGGTTTTTATAACTCTCTATTTCCTCTGCTTTTTTAATCTGCCATTCATCGAAATCCTTCTCCGAATCAAGTCTTAGCTGTCTGATATCACTTTCGCTAAAGTGTTGCTTTATAAGGGACGGGTCTATAAGGACAGATTGAAGGATGTCTTCAAGAGAAAGAGTATCATTACTTTCCAGATACGTTTTCCACTCCGGGTTCAACCTGTCAAGGATCATGGCTATCCATCTGCCCTCCCAGTAACCAAGGTCCCTGACCCCGGCCGGAGCAATTCCGTTGGTCATATTGGAGGCATTCAGCGGATCAACTCCACGGGCGATTCGTTCAATATAGTCTGACAATCCTTCGGTATGCTGCAGATCCTTTTCATAATTTCCGTATTGCACCGGAAGCCTGTTCAGCCTCTCCTTCCTGCAGTCAAGTGCAGCCAGAGCCCATCCTGCCAACTCCTCTTTGCGTTCGGACATGACAGCTCTTTTGAATGCCTCCTTTTCAGTTCTTCTGAGGAATAATGCCTCTTTTGTTTCCTCAGGATAGAAGAGGAGCACTCCGTCGTTCTGCCTCCAGCCGGGGTGTTTTGTTCTCTGGAAGACATGGAATTGTTCATGCACAATAATACCGGCCATGTCCCTGGGTGTATACCTCTCATTGGTTCTCCGCGAATAGTTGCACAGAACACTGGTCGCAGTCCAGGCTTCTCCGTAGCGGACAACTGAATTACCCCTTACAAGGGGGTACTGGCCATCATAAACATAGGCTCCGGCATAATCATCGGCCGGTTTGAAACCTTCAGGTGGCTGGTCTGCAAAGAAGAGCCAGGTATTGATACTGTCACAGATGGCGACGGGTATCTGTTCAGGATCAAAGCCGGGCCAGAGGTCATTTTCGGCAATCAGGGCATGTTCTTTCATTACCGCCCTGATGTCAGTCACCGGCTTAACAGCAACGTGTTGTGCATCAGTAGCATAGGCAAAGCTGCAAAGTACAGTCAAAGCAATTGTGCCTATTCCAGCACGGTGAGATTTCATTGAGAAAGTGATCATTTTGATAATTCGGATTTAATTGGTCAACAGAGTCTGTGGCTGCATTAAAACTTCGGAGATAGTTCTTCAAGTTCAGCAAATCCTGTTTCTATATTTTCACTTTCCCCATGATTTCGAGAAATGCAGGATCGGACCTCAGGTTCCGGTAAGATACTGTATCCACATTCATCAATAACAGAAAAAACTCCTCCCTCTCTTCATATCCCCTCCTGAGATAATCCAGTGCTTCCCTGTTCAGGCCCACCTCTGCCATCAAAGTTCCTATCATACTCTGAGGTACAAATCCTGTCCTGTCCCTTTCTATCAATGTATCAAGCAACCTTCTGGTTTCATCCCGGGCACCTGATCTGCTGTATGCAACCCCGAGATGGGTGATCGCCAGTGGTGAGAAGCCTGAAAGTGTCTTCTCCAGCTCTTCAATCGACTTTGTGTACTCTCCCTCAAAAAGGTAAATTGCTCCCAGGTAATAGTGACAAACAGGGAGTTTTTCTGCCAGCTTCTCAAGGTGGGTTATGGCAGCTTCCCTTTGTCCTGCCTTATAAAGGTGGACAGCATATAAGCCATCTCTTGAAGAGTATGCCGGATCGAGGGCTAAGGCACGCTGGTCCCATTCAACTGCCTCTGCAAATTTTCCCTTGAAGAACGACATTTCAGCAAGGTACTTATAGACTTCGGGATTATTGGGTGCCAGTTCGAGAGCACGATTATAGTTACGCGCAGCACTCTCAATATCAAAGTAATATAACAAGTCTGCAACGCCAATACAGGCATAGGCATCAGGCAGCATGCTATCAAGTTCCAGGGCTTTATGCGCCAGTTTCACTGCCGGAGGGTAGGCCTCCGCCGGCCTCAGATTGGCATAAAACGCCAAAGTTCCGTAACAGGTTGCCAATCCGGTGTACGCCCTGGCAAATCCCGGGTCAGCTTCAATTGCTTTCTCAAACAGGGTCTTTGCTTTCCATAATGCTTCCGGAGTGCGCTGTCCGCGCAGATGCACTCCCAGGAGATAGTAATCGTAAGCTTCCAGGTTTTCAGAAGGAATTTTCTCAATCAGGTTTTTTTCTTCAGGTTTGATTACAGCTTTCAGCTCCTTTGCAACAGCCTGGGCCACCTCACTCTGAATGGCAAAAATATCAGAGATGTCTCTGTCATAAACTTCTGACCATAAATGTGCATCACTCCCGGCATCAATCAGCTGCACAGTTATCCGCACATTATTGCCCATCTTCCTGACACTGCCCTCCAGTATGGCTGACACATTCAACTCACGGGCTATTTCCTTTAATGACAGGGTTGTGTTTTTATAACTCATTGATGTTGTGCGGGAAATTACCTTCAGATCACCAATCTTAAAGAGGCGATCAATTATCTCATCAACCATGCCATCGGTGAAATATTCCTGCTCCGGGTCGTTGCTCAGATTGGCAAACGGAAGTACAGCGATAGATTTGTCAATTGCAGATGATATTCCCTTGGAGCTCCTGATCAGCGGGAGAAGGATCAGCAGAACGACAATCAGCGCAGATACCATTATGGCCGCAGTAACAGCTATTTTCCTCCACGGCATTTTCTTCTTTTCAGGTTTAATGCCATTGATTATTGTATCAACGGTTTGAGATTTTACACCCGGATTCTTAATCCCCTCCACAATCGCTTTAACAGCATTGGCAACTTTATTGATCTGATTCCTGTACTTTGTCCTGTTCAGGTTTTTGTTTTCGTCATCATTCGGCGTAAGCGGCCTGTTGACTCCCGGCTCCTTATAGATGAATTCGACGCCCCGCAGCACTCCGCCTAAAACTGTTTCACATTCTTTTATATCTGAAGGGTCAAGATCATAAATGGTGACCGGCAGCACCCTGCTTGCCACATTGCCGTCAGGCAACTTAATTTTCAATCCGAACTGATCGTGAGATGCCTGTTCCACAAACGCCTTGAACTCATGTTCCCAGGCGAAGGATTTCGGGTCGCAATAGGTACGGGAGATGATCGGGATAAATATCAGGCATTTGAGCTTTTCCTTTAAGGACTCATCCACATCGTGTGTTGCGAGCAGACCGTCGCGAGGATTTATGTCAAAATAGACACTGATTTCTTCTTTAAAAGTAGCTTCGAGCTCCTTCTTCAGGTTTTCAACAAACTCCGTTACCCAGCCGTCATACCTGTTGTCTTTCTGGCGATAGCTGATGAAGATGTCGTATTCATATCCGGGGATGAGGCTGGGCATATTTCAGAGTTCAGGTTCCATATTTAAGGTTAAAGTTAATACTCCAATCCCAGTTTTCTCAGCAAAGCTATAAAGCGTGGTTCCGCCCGGAGGGATTTAAATGCAGGTTCTACATTCAGGTAGATATAATCGGTATCAAATTCGTTTACACTGGCTTCGATATAGTCCAATGCTTTCCCCTTATTCCCTCTCAGGGCATATAGAATCGAAATTATTCTTTTGGATAAAGGCGAGCTGGAAAGTGCATGAAATTCAAGCTCCAGATTAATAATAAAGTCAAGAAAACCATCTATGCCTGATATGTCATAAACCTCCTTCGCTCTATTTTTATAAGCAACCAACGACTGATTATCATCTAAAATCTTTTGATATTCATCAATTGCCTCTGTAATGAGACCTTTCATGAAATAGCTTAAGAATGTATAGAAGCCCACCACGCTTACCGGAAATTCAGGGTCTAACTCTACTGCCTTTTTGCATTGAAAAATAGCTTTATCATAGGATTCAGCAAAATAGTACATAAGCCCACATGCTCCGTTCTTTATTGCGGATAAGGGATCAAGCTTTACAGCCTGATTCATATGTTCGGAAGCTGCGTCAAATTTCCCGAACACAGTAAGAAAGAGTCCATACCATTGATGGGCCGAAGCATAATTTGGATTTAATGACAGAGCAGTTTGATAATATCCTTCCGCCTTTTTATAATTGCGTTCAAAGATCTCAGTAATGTCTGCCAGGGTTGCATAAGCCTCAGCAATATTACTATCAATCGACAGACTTTTCTCTGCATATTCCCGCGCTTTTTTAAAGGATATCTCAGGCTGCATGTAATTCCAGTCTGCACAGACCATATAAGCATCAGCCAGTCCGGCATAAGCCAGGGCATACTTATCATCTGATTCAAGGGCCTTCAGGAAGTATTCAATGCTGGCCAGCAAACCCTCCCTGGTTCTTTTATTCCAGTAGTAGCGGCCAAGCATGTAGAGATCATATGCCCTGATACTTGATGTCTGCTTCCTTTCTTCCGGGTATAATTTTACTTTCAGGGCTTCAGTGATTGAACGTGAAACCTTTTCCTGTATCTCAAAAATATTCTCTAGGTTCTCATTATATTTTTCAGCCCAGATATGGTAATCATAGGCAGCATCTATCAGCTGGGCTGTTATACGGAGGTTATTTCCGGCCTTACGGACGCTGCCTTCAAGCACATACCTGACTTTGACTTTCTCTGCAATTTCTTTAACTGTGAATTTTGTGCCTTTGAAAGTCATCGCTGAACTCCTTGAGATTACGAGGAGCTCATGAATATGAGACAGGTCTGTAATAATTTCCTCGGTGAGTCCGTCACTAAAGTATTCCTGTTCCGTATCGGAACTCATATTCTCAAAAGGAAGTACTAAAATAGATTTCTCATTCGCAGTAGGATTGTCGCTGGTCCGGAGGTCTTTTCTCAGCAAATTCCTTTTCTGAGCCGGTTCATTTTTCAATCCGGCCAAAATTTCATTTATGGCATTGGCGACTTTATTTATCTGGTTTCTGTATTTTGTCTTGTTCTGGTTCCTCCTATCATCATCATCAGGTTTTAGTGGCCTGTTGACGCCAAGCTCCCCGTAAACAAAATCAACACCTCTCAGACCTCCATCCAGCACTGATTCACATAAACTGATATCTGCTGTGCTCAGATCATAAATTATTACAGGCAGCACCCTGCTTGCCACATTGCCGTTGGGAAGCTTTACTTTCAAGCCGAACTGATCCTTTGATGCCTGTTCCACAAATGCTTTGAACTCATGTTCCCATGCATAGGAGTTCGGATCACAATAGGTGCGGGAGATGATCGGGATAAATATCAAGCATTTCAGTTTCTCCTTCAGGGATTCATCTACATCATGGGTCTCAAGCAGACCGTCATGCGGATTGATGTCGAAATAGACGCTGATCTCTTCCTTGAAGGTGGATTCAAGTTCAGTCCTGAGAGCCTCAACGAACTCACTCACCCATCTGTCGCCCTTATTGTCTTTCTGACGATAGCTGATGAATATGTCGTAATTATATCCTTCAATTATGCTTGACAACGGAGCACGGATTTGGTTCATTATCAAATTTAAACCAATAGCAAGCTAAAAGCAAAACTTTCTTCTAATGGTGGAAAAGGATGATCCCGCTCAGATTCGATTCGTTATTGTAAAGGCCGTTGTACTTTTCATCCATGAAAGAATAGTCAAAGGTGATATTTCTGTTCTTCTTTTTGCAGCATGTGAAAAGTGAATGTTGCAGCCAGGATGCCTACAGGGTTATTCAATAGTCTGGAGGAACCGAGGGCTGAAATGGTTCATTACAAAGTCAATAACCATTCTCTGAACACCGGATTGGCAAACCTGTATTCGTTTTCAGATTTATAAACCAACGCTTTTTTTTGCAAGGCTTTAAGTGCCTCAGTCAGTGAAGAACTTACAGGCAGGTCAAACATAGTTCGGACTTTGTCTGAAAAAATGCCGGAGCCTCCATTCTTTGCCAATGCCAGCAGGGTTGAACGTTGTGTTGTGGTCAACTGATCATATATGTCCTGGAAGATATCTATCTGTGAATACATCACCCTGTTCAACCAGCTATCCCTGAAATCTTCTTTGTCCTGGTCAATTCCGCTTCGTATTAAGTCAAAAACCACGGAAGCAAAAAATTGAGTATAATGTGGCTGACACTCCGATACTTCAAGGATACTTTCAACCGTATGTTTTCTTATCTCCAGGCCATAATCATTGAACTTTTCTTTAATGAAACCCGATAGTTCTGTTTTATTGATCACGGACAATTTCATCCTGGTTGCAAACTCGAAAAAAGGTGACTGTGCAGAAGCAAAAATATCTTCCATCATAGATTGTTTGCTCCCAAGAAATATGTACGAAACGTCACGATGTCTCTGGAACGAGGAACGCATCCAGTTCAACAGGAACGGGTCAATTCTTGAAATCTCCTGGAACTCATCAAAGGCAATGCATATCCGCTTTTTCCTTTGTTGGGAGATACTATTGGGAACGTCGAGTATTGTTTCAATATCTCGCTGCTGTTCTATCTTGTTTATATTAAGGGAAAATCCGGGATTTCCGAATTGATCAAATGATACCCCCGGAGAAAGATGCCTGAAACTATCCGACAATTTATTTGTCAGACTTTTTATTTCATCTCTCCAGTTAAATAGTTCCCTGGCAAGTATATCTGAGTATTTCCTGCTAAAATCATCCAGGGATTTAATGTTGTAGAGATCAACATAAATGCAGATAGCTGATGTCGTTTCACGGAATACCTTATCAACAAGTGATGTTTTGCCAAATCGCCTTGGCGAAAACAGCCACGTAGAGTATCCGTTTTCAATTTGTTGCTTCAGAAACGATATCTCCTTTATTCTGTTGCAGAATGCTGTGTCATCGATAACAACACCGAACTGGAAAGGATTGCCGTCTAATTCATTCTTTGATTTCATAGTGACATAGCTTACTGGGCAATTAAACGTTTCGTATAATTACGACACGTAAATATACGAAATAAATATTATGACAGCATTTTTTTTGTAAGAATATTTATGCCGATAGGATTTACCACTTCATGCTGGCTTAACTGATCATTTTAAGATGGTCGCAACTGCCGGCCAGCCTGAGTTCTGCTTTGTAATCCCGCATTTCGGTCAATCGACTAACATGCAAATAATCAATATTATAGCGAAGCCTTACGGTTGTTAACGCAAAATTAACGTAAAAAAAATGCAACAACAGGGTCAGTTACCGGTCTTTATCTGGAAAACGGTCATGGACAGGGCCGGTTTTCGGGTACAGTAAAAAGCATCTTGTAACTGTTTTTTCTAGCCATGAATTTGACGGGATGGACAGATCTCCCAAATTCTGCAATCAGTCCTTTTTTTGAATTAGTGTTAATCTTAATGCCATGGAAAGATTACATCTTCTCTTTACTGCTGTTTACGGTTTATGGCTTACAGCTTCGGCGTAGCGTTTATATTTTTTTAAAAAACTAACCTAAATGTAAAGCTTATGAAAAAATTGCTTTTGTATTTGGTCTTTTTTGTGCTGGGGGCTTCTGCCCTGATAGCGCAGACGAGGGTAATTACGGGGAGAGTTACTTCATCCACTGAAGGTGAGGGGACACTTCCTGCAGTTACCGTTATTGTAAAAGGTACTGCGATCGGCACCTCAACAGATGCTGATGGAAGGTATTCCCTGTCTGTTCCCGCAGATGCGACAACGTTGGTGTTCTCCTTCATCGGCATGAAGCCGCAGGAGGTAGCCATTGAGGGGCGTACTGTCATTAATGTTATCATGGAACCGGAGACAGTGGGCCTTGATGAGGTTGTGGTGACGGCTCTCGGTATCACCCGGGAGAAGAAATCGTTGGGCTATGCCACCCAGGAGGTCAAGGGTGATATAATCTCCAACGTCAAGACATCCAACTTTGTGAACAACCTCTCAGGCAAAATCTCCGGAGTACAGATTCAAAGGAACCAGAATATGGGAGGTTCTACCAACGTTATTGTCCGGGGTAGCAAATCACTGGTAAACAGTAACCAGGTTCTTTATGTTGTCGACGGGGTACCTATCAACAATCAAATTGGAAAATACACTGATGTTGGAGTTACCTCAGGCCAGGCCGCCACGGTTGCCGGTTATGACTACGGTAATGCGGCATCAGATATAGATCCTGAGAATATTGAATCAATCAATATCCTTAAAGGAGCAGCAGCCACAGCCCTTTATGGCTCCCGTGCCTCGGCCGGTGTTATCATGATAACCACCAAAAAAGGGGCAATACTAAAAGAAGGAGAGAAGGCGCCTATAGGAATTTCACTTAGTTCCGGCTTCACTTTCAGTAAAATCGACAAATCAACTTTCCCTGTCTATCAGGATCAGTACGGTGCCGGCTATGGTTACGGAGACCCACCTGATTTTGGTTTGAGAACGACATCAGGAAGCCTTACTACAAGTGATCCGGTCAATGACCCTCTGGTCAGATGGGTGCAGACAACCGAAGACGCATCTTTCGGTCCCAGATTTGACGGCCAGCCTGTGTGGGGCTGGTATTCGGTTGACCCCGAATCACCATGGTATAAGCAATCAAAACCATGGGAGTTTTCAAAGAACGGCCCTATCACCTTCTTTGAAACGCCGTATACTTATACCAATACTGTTGCTATTGAAAAAGCTACCGATTTCAGTACCATGAGGCTCTCCTATACCAATTACAACGCCACAGGTTTGCAGCCAAACAGCTCCTTAAAAAGAAATAACCTGACGCTGACCGGGACCTGGAATGTCAATAAAAGGCTCACGGTTTCGGCTATAGGTAATTACATTTTACTTAAGGGTAAGGGCCGTAATACGACAGGTTATAATGGTAATATTGTAACCAACTTCCGTCAGTGGCAGCAGACCAACCTGGATTTCAAGGATCTTAAGACGGCTTATGAACTTACCGAGAGAAACTTAACCTGGAATTATAATTCCTCATTGACGTATCCTATTTATTCCAATAACCCTTATTGGGATGCATACCAGAACTACGAGACTGATTCAAGAACCCGCTTTATCGGTAATGCCTCCGTCAATTATAAAGTTTTCGATTGGCTGAATATCTATGGACGAATAGCTGCAGATACATATTATGAAATGCAGGAAGAAAGGAGAGCAGTAGGTAGTGTCTCCATGCGTTTCGGACTTGCAAACGTGCCGGCCAGGGTCACATCCGGATATCTCCGCAGGGATAATACTTTCAGCGAATACAACGTGGATTTGATGATGAAATTCAATAAGAAAATTGGTGAGTCTCTGAGCATCAACGGAATACTGGGATTTAACGAACGAAGAACCAATAATGTATTCTTCTCCAACGCTACCAATGGCGGATTGCTCATTCCCGGAATATATTCACTGCAAAACAGTTTGCAGGCATTACCGTTGCCCCTGGAAGCTAACCAGATTGTTGGCGTAAGAAGCGAATATATAAGCCTGTCATTAGGATATAAAGACTTCCTGTTCGTGGATGGAACATACCGTAATGATTATGCTTCTACTCTGCCTGTCAGTAATAATAAGTACCAGTATCCTTCTGTCACCGGAGCATTTCTGTTTTCCAATATTGTCAATGCGAAGTGGTTGTCAATGGGTAAACTTCGCTTGAATTATGCTCAGGTCGGTAATCTTGCCGGATTTGATCTGCTTTATGATGTTTACCTGGCAAACAGTCCGATGAATGGTGCCAATACGCAGCTTGCTGCCATTAAAAGGAATCCGAATCTGAAAAACGAACGCACAAACAGCATTGAAGGAGGCCTCGAAATGGCATTCTTTAATGCGCGCGTCGGTTTCGACCTGGCCCTTTATCAAACCAATTCAAAGGATCAGATTATCCCTGTTACCGTCAGCCAGACTACAGGCTTTCAAAGCTTAATGCTCAATACCGGTGAAATTCAAAATAAAGGAATTGAGTTTACTGTAAGTGCCACACCGATAAGAACCGGATCATTCAGCTGGGATATGACCCTGAACTGGTCAAAGAATAAGAACGAGGTAATAGCCTTATATCCGGGAATTACAAATCTTCGCCTGAACTCGGTTAATTTACAGGGCGGCGTCACTGTGAATGCCGAAGTCGGCAGGCCTTATGGAACAATTAAGGGGAAAGATTATACCTATGATGCCAATGGGAATAAAATTATCGATGCTGAGACCGGTACGCCTGTAATAACAAGCTCGGCCGCCATTTCTATCGGGAACTTTACCCCCGACTGGACCGGAGGTATTAATAACTCATTCAGCTATAAAAATATGGCACTGAGCTTCCTTGTTGATGTGCAAAAAGGTGGTGATATTTTCTCACTCGATATGTATTATGGCCTGTCCAGCGGCTTGTACCCTGAGACTGCTTTTACAAATGACCTGGGTAATCCTGTTAGGGATCCGATCGTCTGGGTTGATGAGGATAATCATAGTCTGGGTTATGCCTCCACAAGTGGCGGATACATCATTGAGGGTGTAAATGTTATTGACGGAGTAAGCGTACCCAATAAAACCCGCGTTGATGCTACCAATGCCGACGGGTTTGGTATAGGTCTTCTGCCCCATTCAGCATTTGTTTATGACGCCAGTTATGTTAAACTGAGAGAAATTGTCTTCACGTATAACGTTCCATCCAAATTGCTGAGCAAGACATTTATCAAAGGAGTATCAGTGAGTGCAATTGCTTCGAATCCCTGGATAATACATAAGAATTTACCTTACGCCGATCCCGAATCAGGGATGACAGCAGGTAATATCCAGGGCTACACAACCGGATCACTCCCGACTACGCGTGATTTCAGTTTCAATTTAAAACTTAACTTTTAATTGAAAATACCATGAAAAAGATATTGATATGCATTTCAGTTATCCTGGCGCTTTCCGCCTGCACCAAACTGGAAGATTTGAATCAAAACGTAAAGGATTTTACAACCGTATCGGGAGAATCACTTTACAATGGAGCTACAAGGCAATTTATGATCCAGTTGTCCACAGAGAGTGTTAACCTCAATCTTACACTGATGTGGATGCAGCACTTTGCCAATACTACTTATCCTGATGAAAGCAGGTACGACATGACTACGCGAAATGTACCTGTTAACACCTCGAACGCGATGTACAGGCTTGTGCTTTCGAATTATAAGGAAGCTGCAAGGGTACTGGAGACTCAACCCCTGGCAGGCATTTCACAGGCACAGCGTGATAACCAATTGGCTATCATAGAAATAATGTCAGTTTTTGCCTGGAGTTATATCATTGAGAATTTTGGAGATATGCCATACTCTGAGGCACTCGATTTCAGTTACCCGTCTCCTGCCTATGATGACGCTCTTACTGTTTACAAGGATCTCATTAGCCGTCTTGACGCAGCAAAGGCACAACTTGACCTCACCGTGGGTGGTATGCCGGAAGGTTATGACAATATCTGCGGGAGCTCACCGGCAGGAACTGTCATGTGGGATAAATTTGCCAACACATTAAAGCTCAGGATGGGCCTGATGCTCTATGATGTTGATGCCGGATATTCCAAAACCGTTGTGGAGGCAGCCGCTCCGAACGTTTTTGATGCAGGTGATGTCATGACGATGACATGGCTGGCAGAAGCACCCAATGAGAATCAGCAGTTTCTTGACTTTGTGCAGTCCGGCCGTGATGACTATGTTGTAACTTCCAATATAATAGATGCAATGCAGCCATCTACCCCAAGGCCTGACACAAGTATATTGATTGTCACGGTCACTGATCCGCGCCTTAAATTCTATGCCATCCCTGTTGTTGGCAGTAATCCTCCTGTTTACCTTGGTGGTGCTCAGGGTCAGGCCAATGGATATCCGTCATTCTCCCATGTGCACCCGATGCACCTTGAGGCAGACAGACCATGGATAATAAGTGACTACACTGAAGCTGAATTCCTCCTGGCTGAAGCAGTGGAAAGGGGGTTCAGCGTTGGGGGCACTGCTGAAACACATTATAACAATGCAGTAGAATCGTCTATCCTCTACTGGGGCGGAACACCTGCAGAAGCAGATGCATACCTGGCTCAGCCTTCGGTGGCTTATGCAACAGCATTCCCAAGCTGGAAACAGAAAATCGGAACCCAGGCATGGCTGGCCTACTGGCTCCGCGGGAATACTCTCTGGAATTCCTACAGGAGGCTGGATTATCCACGGCTGTTTGCTCCGCCAAACTATAAACAGAATATCAACAAGGTACCTGTCAGGCTGTTTTATCCTATTGCCGAGCAGACCCTTAACCCCGAAAATTACGAAGCTGCTTCGACGGCAATTGGTGGTGATTCACCATTGACCAGGCTGTTCTTCGACAAAGAAATGTACTAATTTTAGAATCAGGCCGTCTCAGTGTTATCACTGAGACGGCTCTTTTCTATATCATATTACATTCGGTGAGTCAACCTCCTTTCATGTTGTAGTTGAGGTTGGAGAATTAATTCCACACTTAACCTTTCAATTTATTTAGTTTCTGAATGCGAAAAAAACAAGGAAATGAGACAAGCTGCATTGTTATTAGGTTTTTTGATTATCGCCTCCGGTTTTTCAGAGGCTTACTCGCAGAGTAACTGCAAGGTTCTGAAGCCCGGGATTGACAGTATATATACCGGAGGCTGTAAACAGGGTCTGGCTGACGGCCAGGGAGTGGCCTCCGGGATCGATAATTACACCGGTGAGTTTAAAAAAGGTCTGCCTAACGGTATCGGAACTTATACCTGGAATACCGGTGAAAAATATGAGGGCGAATGGAAAAAAGGTCTGAGAAATGGTACCGGTACATTTACCAGTAAGCACGATGGCCGTGACTCAATTGTTACAGGCATCTGGGAAAGTGATAAGTATATCGGAGAAGAGAGTATTCCTCCATTTGTTATCCAATACCGGAGCGGTATATCAAGGGTTTCCTGTTTGAGGACGGGAGATCAGCCCCTTCGTGTATACTATAAATTCACCAGGGGAGGCGGCACCTCGGAGTATACCAGCCCGATAAGTGATCTCCTTCTCCAGGGGAGCTCAGGCAGCGAAAGCGGTTCAAGCAATAATTTCGGATTCGACACTGTCACCTTCCCATTTGAAGGAAAAATAAAATTCTCTGCACCAAGTGCATTTAGTTCACAGGGTTCACAATCTGCCGTAACCCTCAACTATGAACTGAATCTGGTCATTAATCAGCCCGGGGCCTGGATGGTTACGATATTCTATTGATTCAATATCTTCTGCTCCGGAAACCCTGGCCGTGAGAATCTCACCAGGCCCGGACCTGCTTTTATTGCTGCCCAATCTGTTCTCTGAGAAAGAGCTTATATCAGCAGTAAAGAACCTCCGGTTTTATGATTTTAAATAAATAGGCTGTCCTGGTGATTAGGGCAGCCTCTTTTTTTGACAGGATATAAGGTGAAAATTCTCTTCAGCACACAACCGGGCAGTGGCCTTTACTTTTATGTGACTATGTAAAATCGAACGATATTATGTAAGTTTGAGATCACCTTAAATCTCAGGTTCACGATACTGCAAAAAGTAACTATGATCAATTCCCTGACTCCGGAAATGTCGTGGCAGCAAAATGATATATATTCGGTACTGCCAGTCCTGCTGACCTTTGCCTTTTTTACTCTTTACTGGTTTATCTCCCAGTCAGACAGAATAAGGCGGGAATTTTACGACAACAATGATCCTGACGAGGCAACTGTTTATCATATCTCCTTTAACAGGATTGCAGGATTTGTGCTGATGGGGATATTCCCTCTCCTGATATGCCTGATATTGCTCCCAGGCTATACCATTGCGGATTTCGGACTAAAATTACTCCCGGATAATTTTGCATTTACTGCCATCGCCGTTATTCTGCTCTCGCTGATAATGATTCCGATTGTATCGGGCAGTGCAAGGAGACCCCAGATCCAGGATGCTCATCCACAGATACGGGCGAGGATCTGGACGCGTAAAACGGCAGTTATTGATGCATTGACATGGGCACTCTACCTCCTTGGTTATGAGACGTTATTCCGGGGGGTTCTTCTGTTTCCCCTTGCAGAGTCTATTGGTGTCTGGGCGGCAATTGCCATAAACATTGCGTTGTATTCAGCCGCGCACATTCCGCATGGAAAGGCCGAAACTGTCGCTGCCGTTCCGTTCGGTTTCGTTCTCTGCATCCTGACCCTTTATTCAGGGACGATCTGGATTGCTTTCCTTGCTCATCTTGTGAATGCCCTGACGGTCAGCTTTTCTGCAATGAAGTATAATCCTGAAATGAGATACATCGGTACCTGGAGAAAGGCGGCCAACCTTTGATGGAAAGGTTATCGTCATCAGGCCCGGGAAGTTTGGGGTAATCAGCGGTCAGCGGTGGCAGGCCCTCAATTCAGGACAGTGCCTCTGCCCTGAGGCTTTTCAGAGTTTCGTTAAATGACCTGCAAAGGAGCTGATGATTCTCCTCAATATCTGCTTTGCTCTTCATCTTATGTTTCTGTCCGTCTCTCAGATAGTCTCCCGATTCGTAATAGTCAAAGAATCCGGTCATGGTTTCAGCCAGGAAAAGATTGCTCTGAGCGACTGTATCCCTGTATCTTGTCCGGCACTCCTCCCTGGTAATGGTTGAATTACCAAAGTAGTCGGAGACTGCCAGCCAATTCCTCACCCATTTTGCGAGGTTAACAACTCCCTGCGAACCCCACAGCCACTCTGCAAGGCATTCTGTAACAGCTGACCAGCAGGCATCAAGTGATTCACTTCTGAGGTTATAATCGAGATACCCCGGTCTGCCCTTGAGTCTGCCCTGTTCTCTCAGCTCTCTCACAAGTTTAGTGCTGAAGTATGGCATCAGTTTAAGAAATGTTATTGGTGCAGTGCCATTGCTGCAAACCTTCTCAAGGAATTTCAGATTTTCCCTGAGTGATTTGAAGCTTGTTTCAGGCTGGAACATCATCATGCCGTAATCATAACCGATATCAAGTCTATTAAGTGTCTCAACAGCAGCGGTGCCTGTCGTTGCTCTCATCCTTTTGTTGAGACGTGTCAGTCCTTCGTCAGTTCCGTCCTCCAGCCCCAGGAAGACCAGAAAGAGGCCATGCTTTTTCATCAACAGGAAAGTATCCGGGTCTACCTCATCAGGTCTGCAGTTAATCTTCCACATCACCTTGTTGTGTAGGCCAATACGTTCCAGCTCACTGCAAAATGATTTAATCCAGCTATTTCCGTCTGCACATTTCACCGGGAAGTCGTCATCCTGAAACAGAAACACGGTACATCTCTTTTCCGTGTAAAGCTGATGCATCTCGCGTATAACCATTTCAGGACTCCTGATACGTTTTACCGGGCCGCCTGCCTGCCGGTAGAACTCCCCCGTATTGCAGAATGAGCAGTCATATACGCATCCCCTGCCTGAAATGATAGTTGTGAACTTCCTTCCCGGTGCATACTCTCCGGGAGGCTTCCTGACAGGAAAAGGGAAGCTGTCAAGATCCTTTTCGAGCTTCCTGAGAGGTGTCGTGACAATATGACCGTCTTCCCGGAATGCTATGTTTCTGACTCTTTTCCAATCGTTGTGAGCCAGGAGACATTTAACCAGTTCAAGGAAGGTATACTCGCCTTCAAACCGGACTATGGAATCCAGTTCCGGTATCAGCCGGAAAAGTTTATCCGGATGCAGACTGGCATAATATCCGCCGGCAGTAAAGTGACAATTGATACCGCCTTTCCTCAGGTACCTGGCAAGATGAGCAAACTCTTCGATGAAAACCTCAAATATCACCGAGAATCCGACAGCAACAGGATCATGTCTTCTGATGCAGGCCAGGATCTCCTCATTATCATACCTGAGATCAACCATCCTCGATTCCATGCCTGCCGTGTTCAGTACAGACCTGAGGTATCCCACCCCCAGATTTTCTTCTTCTCCGAAGGCAACCAGAAAGACGGGATGTGCAGAGATTCTCAACCTTTGCTTTCCAGGTTCTCGATTTCCGCTATTACTCCCTCAATGAGTTTTATCTCCTCCAGGGCGCAGTTTCTAAAGTAATTAAGATTCAGGATAGCAATGGCTTTTTGCTGGGCGGCAGTGAGTTCACATTTTGTCAGGAACTGCAGCGGATTCATCAGGAATGGTCTGGGGAAGGGACTCATAAACTCCATTTCATCGCCGTTTTTCATGATTTCAGTTTTTAGTTTGACACTAACGTTATTATTATAATGAATTGCTCAATTTTTTGGTCATTATCTTAAACTCGGGTGTTTCTGTCATGCTTTTCCATGTGGGATCAACTTTCATGAGATTCATTGAGAACCACGAAGGATTGGTCAGCAGATATTCCACCTGTCGGATCGCATTGGGATAATCAGCGGTCATGGCATAGATCTTGGCCAGGTTGATGATCAAGTCATTTTTTACCAGGTTGTCATCACTGGCAAGCTGCACTGCGGTTTTGCCGGCTATGACTGCATCGGTTGCATTTCCCAGGCCTGCATAGGTCAGGCCGCAGCAGCTGTATGAATACCAGTCGTCAGGATTTGACATTATCATCATCTTATAGACACGGAGGGCAGAGTCATAGTAAGACCTTGTCATCTGTTCATTGTTGAGGAGGCTGTATGCCGTTGCTGTTGTGAGGTATCTCAGCCCGGGATACTCATAGTCACCATCTGTTGACGACAGTACTTCATTCAGGGCATTATTATAACTACCCTCGTAGATATTCAGAAGGATCTTATAATATTTCTGTCTCTCACCTGTTCTTCTAATGACAGTATCGAGCACTTCTCTGGCCTTCACAGTATTTCCGTCCTTCAGAATGAATGCTTCCATCATGTTGGTATATGGTCCGGACCAGTCAGGCATTACCTCCGTCGCCTTCCGAAAGAAGGCTATGGCTGTGTCATAGCTGTGCATATAGGCAAAGGAGCTGCCTATGTTGATAAGTACCAAGGCGTCCTGTGGTTCTTCTTCGATAACCTCTCTTACCAGCTCCTGTGATCTGTTCCAGTCACCCATTTTACGGTATACCATAGCCATGTAGAACAGGGGATGGTAATTTGCCGGGTCCATCTCCCCGGCCATTCTGAACTGGGAGAGGGCTTCATGATAGTCTTCGATGCAGTAATAGTTATAGAATCCGAGTGCCACCCGGGCATCCGGCAGGTCGTTCTCCAGCTCCAAAGCTCTTTCAGCATCAGCCTTGCATTTGTCGACATGTGACGGATCCAGCTGTCCGGTATAGTAACCCCATGATCTTGCAATGGCACGCCTGGCATAAGCCAGGGCAAATTCAGGGTCCTCGTCTATTGCCCTGTCATACATTTCGATTGCGGCGGCAAAGCTGATAGAGTCAACAAACTTATTTCCTGCCAGCAGATAGTATAAGGCATTATCAGACAGAACATTGGCTTTCAGGTAGTCTTTGTATGCGCCCGCGCTTCCGGTAGGATTCTTCTCAATTCGTGCCTTTTCTTCAGGTGTGAGTACTGTCTCAAGTATTGCAGCAGTTTTAATGGCAATGTCTGTCTGCATCCCGTGAAGTGCATCCCATGTCCCTTCAAAGACATCACTCCACAGTTGTTCATCCATCCTCACACTGATGAGTTTGACAGTGATCCTTACAATCTCATTGAAGATCTGATAGCTGCCCTCAATAATGTAGTTGGTTCTGAGTTCCTGCCCAATATCCGGTATTGATTTGGTGGCTGCCCGATATTTCATAACAGAGGTTCTTGGCCTGACAACAAGGTCATTGATTTTGCACAGCTGCGAGATGACCTCTTCAGTCAGCGCATCTCCCAGCCACAGATTATTTTCATCAGCACCTATACTTTCGAAGGGCAGGACGGCAATGGATTTTTCTTCCAGTTTACCTGCTGCTGACATATTGCCGATGAATTTGGACAGGGCGAACAACAAGGCAGCTGATGCCACAATTATCATGAAGGTGATAAGAGCACGGCGCGAGGCAACCGATCTTATAGTGGTCGGTTTCTCCTGAAGCCTGGCTACTGTTTCAGGTTCTTCCCATGGCTCTCTCCGTCCATGTTTTTCTTTATGTGGCGGAGGATTCTCTGACTGCAGGGCGGAGACTATCTCCCTGATGGCATTGGCCGTTTTGTTTATCTGGTTGCGGTATCTTGTGCCGTACTGGTTTTTGTGTTCATCATCAACCGGGGTCAGGGGCCTGTTGACCCCGGGTTCCCTGTAGATGAAATCAATAGCCCGGAGTACCCCTCCGATCTCGTTTTCTATCAATTCCCTGTCTTCACTGTCGAGCTCATGTATCCTGACAGGCAGTATCCTGCTTGCCACGTTACCGCTGTGGAGGGTAACCTTCAGTCCGAGCCTGTCGGCCGAGGCCTGCCTTATATAAGCCCTGAACTCATGTTCCCAGGCGAATGATCTGGGGTCACAGTAAGTACGCGAGATGACCGGAATGAAGATCAGACATTTGAGTTTTTGCTTCAGGGATTCATCGACATCATGGGTGTCAAGCAGTCCGTCATGCGGATTGAGGTCGAAGTAGACGCTTATCTCTTCTTTGAAGGTTGCTTCAAGTTCAGCCCTGAGATGATCAACGAATTCAGTAACCCAGCCGTCATACCTGTTGTCATTCTGACGGTAGCTGATGAAGATGTCATACTCATATCCCGCTATGAGAGAAGCCATGTTATTGGTTCAATTCTATAAAGTTAAGAAAGAGTGAGAGGCAAGTCAAGAATATTTCAATCGAAGCCGGTTGATCAATAAGAAAACTATGCCGCAAGCGTCACGTGACAAAAATATTTTTATCCAGTTTATGACTGCCTGGTCAGGTCAATGCCTATTGAAGTATTCATCAAGCAGAGCCTGGAAGCGGATGTCAAACTGCAGTGCTGACAGGTCAGGACTGGCTTTCAGCATGTAGAGATCCCTGTACCCGTTTTTAAGGGCTAGTTCAATATTTTCAAGGGCTCCGGGGATATTACCCTGTATGCAGAAAACCCTTGCAAAGGAATAGTATTGTGAAGAATCCAGGTCTTTAGCTTTCTGAAGCATCTGCCGGGAGATGTCCATCTCGCCCATACGTGCCGTAACAGCAGCCAATGAAGTGTAGGTACCATAATAGTCAGGAAATGCCTTAGTCCATTTTCTCTCTGCTATTTCTCTGAACTTCTGAAAATTACTCTGGGCTTCCGGCTGATTACCCATTGCCTCATTATTTACCCCAAGATCATAGTATGCAGGTGCCTCTCCGGGATACCTGGTGATGATTTCTCCGAGCACGGCCATCGCTTCTGAATAATTATCCAGTCGCAGGTAAGCATAAGCGAGCCTGTATTGATTCATTACAATATCAGGATTGAGCCCGAAAGCTTTCTGGAAATACCCAATAGCCGTAGCAATACTATCGCGGCAAAACCATGCAGATCCCATGTAAATGTACCCCCAGGGATTTTCAGGATTATCGGAAATCATTTTTTCTGCCCAGACAATCAAAGAATCGATTTTTCCCAGGTACTCTTCATATATCCATAAAATTGCCGCATATGACAGTGCCTGATCAGGATTAATACTGACCGCCTTCTTGTATTCTTTCAATGCAAGTTCGTAATGGCCGGACTGCTGATGATACCAGCCAAGGTTATTATGGACGGTCGGATCATCCGGATACAATCTCTTCAGAATATCCATATTGGCAATGGCCTTATCATTATCATTTTCCACATGCTCAGCATAAAACGCCGTGATGCTGTACTTTTCCCTGTCAGTAAGGTTTTCAGCATTTTCCAGCGCCTCACTGAGAAGTTCCTTACCTTTCGGATCATTGAACTTCTCGAGCAGTATGTTCCCCAGTGATGCTTTTGCCGCAGTAAAACCCGTATCAATATTGAGTGCATTCTCATAATATTTCCTGGCGTTTTTAAAATCGGCAAATAGGTGACTCTCTATCGCCAGGGAATATTGTTGCAGGGCTTTCAGGGAAGAGGTGGTAACCTTCGCCAGAGGCTTATCCTGTAAGGATATTTGATACCTTGATTCACCAAGGTCCCGGCGGATCTTCCTGCTCAGCTTGTCAATTGCGGGCAGTATCTCATCCTGTGTCCTGGCATACAGCACCTCAGACTTCAAAAGGTCTCCGGTCTCTGTGTCAATGATCCTTGCCGTGATGGCATATTGGTTTCCGGCCTCGCTTATGCCGGGCACTATCAACAGGCCTATCCCTTCCCTGACAGAAATTTCCCTTCCCGTTATCTCATCAACAGATATTTGATCTTTCATCTCCATTCTTGCCAGGGTCTCAATCATTCTTGATCTCGTGAAGACATTGAGATAACGTGACTGCCCTGCACTGAGTGAGAATGCAGTATAAAGCGATTTGTCGAAAACCGGATTATCAGTAAGGTTTTCAAAATCAGTGATCAGAATCCAGTCGCGTTTGGAGAATGGCAATGTGCTTCCGCCGGTGAAGAGATAGATGGCAATAAGTGCCAGTACTATTAATGAGGAACCGGATGTAAGAGCCAGCTTCTTATTCCCATGAGAGGGGGGGGTGTCTTTGCGCAGGCTATCTGTTGAGGCATCTGGCGGTGTAGCCGGATCGGGATCGCCTTTTCCGGAAATGTCGGGTGTGGCGATTTCAGTTTCCTGATCTTCTGTACCGGACACCGATGCACTTATCAGGCCGGAAATCACTTCATCAATTGCGTTTGCTGCCTTGTTGATCTGGTTGCGATAGCTTATTTTGTGCAAATTCTTTTCCTCTGAGTCCCTGGGTGTAAGAGGACGATTTACGCCAGGTTCGGAATAGATAAACTCAATGGGCCTGAGAAACCCTCCCAGAACATTTTCAACAAGAGACCTGTCCTCGGCTTTCAGTTCATGAATCTGAACAGGCAGCACTCTCATGGCAACATTGCCTCCCGGAAGTTTCACCCTGAGTCCGAACCGGTCATTGTTGGCCTGCTCCATAAATGCCCTGAACTCATGCTCCCAGGCGAATGAATTCGGATCACAGTAGGTGCGGGAGATGACAGGAATGAAGATCAGGCATTT
Organism: uncultured Bacteroidales bacterium; assembly: GCA_937871625.1. Taxonomy (GTDB): domain Bacteria; phylum Bacteroidota; class Bacteroidia; order Bacteroidales; family VadinHA17; genus SR-FBR-E99. The sequence goes on from CALMRD010000342.1 coordinate 23,849, forward strand.
GAGTTTTTCCTTAAGGGTAGCATCAACATCATGTGTCTCAAGTAATCCATCATGAGGACTGATGTCGAAATAGACGCTGATCTCCTCTTTGAATGTAGCCTCCAGCTCGCTCTTCAGATGTTCGACAAACTCCGTCACCCAGCCGTCATACTTATTGTCTTTCTGGCGGTAGCTGATGAAGATGTCGTAGTTGTATCCGGGGATCAGGCTGGCCATGCTGTCAATTCATTTTGATAAAGTTACGAAACAGACAGAGGCAAATCAAATAAATTATAGTCTGAGGGTTATCTCCGGTTTTCGACGGATTGAGGAGAGTCGCCGTCCTTTGCATACTCTCAGATCCTGATTCCTATGATGGTAATGTCGTCAGTCTGGTCTTCATCTTTCTCCTCACGCCATCGGTCAAATTCTTCATAAAGAATGTCACCCTGCTCAGGCATGGGATATTTATTGATCTTCAACAGCAGATCACGGAGTCTTTTCCAGCTATACCGCCGGTGACTGCCGCCCCCGAACTGGTCGGCAAACCCGTCAGAACATATATAGAGTGCGTCATGCGTGTTCAGGCAAAGAGTTTTTGTTGAAAAGCTGTAAGTGCCATTTTTGAAGTGATCTTCCGAAACAGTGCCTGAAAGATTGCCGGAGATCTTTCCGTCGGAAACATGAAAAATGGCATTACCTGCACCCGAATATGTCAGTTTCCCGGTGTTGGTATCAAGATTACACAGGATGATTGTCATGTCGTCTGACACGGCAAGTTCTGCGGTATCCTTCCGCAGGAATCTGCGGATGCCTGAATAGAGATGGCTGAGGGCTTCAGCAGGGTCGGTTATCCTAAGGATATTTACTGTCTGATCAAGTATTCCATATCCAATTGTGCTTATAAGTGCAGCCGGGATGCCATGTCCGGTACAGTCGGCGAGGCCAAAAATCACATGACCATCATGTCTGCTGAAGAAGTAGAAATCGCCACTAACAATATCCTTGGGTTCAAAGAGCAGGAAGCTTTCAGGGAAGCACTCCCTGATTGACAGATTGTCAGGAAGGAACGCTTCCTGTATGTGCCTTGCGTAGTTGTAGCTGCCCTCCACCTCACTCAGAGAAAGCCTGATCTTCTCGTCAATTGAGGTGAGTTTTTCACTGATCAGCGGGGAGTTTTCAGCCAGCAGGTTAATACCGGCACTAAGTTCATTTGTGCCTGAAAGAAGCTTATAGATGCTGCTCTGGGGTTTGATGGCATACGACAGCTTGCTGATCCGGTCAGGTGAGACAGGGTAGGCTTCATATCTGATATCCCGGAGTATGGCAGGTGTCAGTCGCACCAGCTCACGGTCCTTTTCTTTCTCGTCTTCACTGAGCTCTGCATAAGGCACCAGGCTGGGGTGTATCTTCTTTCGTTCGTCCCTTTTTATCCCGGTCTTCCATCCGTTAAGCCTTTTCTCCCAGCTCCACCTCAGATGCTCGACCCTTGCCATTGTCTCAATCTCCTGATCATTAAGATGGAGAGCCCGTGGTTTGTAGCCCTTCCTGACCGGTCTTATCCTGTAACCTATGGCCAGTAATCTCGTTGGTATATGAAAGGCATTGTCAATGTTTGACCGGAGGATCTCATCCGGCAGATCATCAAACTCAGTCATGCCTGGGAGGATGGTGCCGGATGTGCCGGCCCCCTGTTTCTTTATCTCGCGAAGGTAACTTGCATGAACAGCCCTGGCGATTTTCATTAAAAGGGATTTGTTCACACCTGCAATCTCTTCCTGCCTGATGATCTCGTATCCGGCTTTTTTAAGACTGGCAGGGATCAGATAGTTCAGTTCGCGGAAAAATTGCCTTCTGTCAGCGGTATGAGACCCACCGGGCAGGCTGTCAAGATCCATCTCAACAAGAGTGGTTATCTCCTCCTCAGTGATTATGCATGTCCGGCAGAAGTCCCGGTACAGCCTGAGATGCAATCCCAAAGCCTGGAGTTTTTGAGGTATCCCTGCCGCATAGTTAATCCAGAACTGCCTATCTGCTTTCCATGGATCTGCAAGTTTCCTGTGCTGAGCGGCGGCGGCCTGTATTATGTTAGTCCTTCTGCAATCATTAAGAAGACTCTGCGCAACACTTTTGGCCTGAAACTTTATAAAATCTGCCTGATCGGTAAATCCGTCTTCAGGTTTCATTGCATCTCTGATTCAATGAATTCGAAAGGCAGGTCAACAATCTGTGCCATTTCCCTGCCGGCTTCAAGCATGTCATCATCATCCTTTACGTAATACCATCTGGCGGAAGCCTTAATATTTTGGGCATGCAACCTTGCCAGTATCTTGCAGATATCAAGTATGCACTTTGCTGATCCGGAATTGAAATAATTGAAATTAAAATTGATCATAACTGGCTTGCTGTTGTCATCCGACCTCAGCAGAGACTCACTGAAATCGTTCAGCCAATCAAGTATCGGGTAGTAAAACTCCCTTACATCCTGTGGCCTGGACTCACCCTCAATCTCCAGAAAATGCTCCTCGTGGTCAAGGATGACCCTGGGTGTAAAGACTGTGGGGCTTATGATCAGCTTTTCCATGGGGGTCATCCGGCATGTATGCGGAGAAAGGACATGCAGTTATCTTCAGACTTGTTTAAAGGAGCGATAATCTGAAAATATTTCTCCGGATACATTTTAATTACTAACTTGAAATTCTTAAACAAAGATAACATTCTGATTTAATTTTAGAAGTCAGAGTTTTAAAAGAGCATTTGCTGCCAACATAAACTCCCCGAAGAATGAGCGAGCCCATTCTGAAAGCACTGATCCGTTTATTTGCCCTGATAAGTGATATTCACCCTGACCGGGAGATATCGAGCAGGGGACGGGATGTGGTGAGGCTGTTCCTGTCAAAGCACCTTAACAATGAGCAGGTGGCAAAATATCTGACAATGTTTGATGAATATCTCAGGCTATACTATCCTGACGTTATTTCGAAAGACAGCATCAGGGACAGGAAGCGGACCTCGCTGACAGCAATGAGGATCCTTGCCATCTGTGAGAAGATTAATGAGGAGCTCGAGCAGAAGCAGAAGATATATGTGCTGGCACAGCTGATGGACTTTATCTCTTTCAGTGCCGAGATCACCGGGAAGGAGATGGAGTTTCTTGAGACAGTGGCTACGGCATTTAATATTCACCAGACTGAATACAATGATATTCTGGGCTTCATCCTCGAACCCCACCAGGTCAGCATCAGAGATGAGAGGCTGCTGATCATCGACAGCCGGGAAGCATCTGACAGGCAGAAGATTAAGCACCTTTGCAATGAGAACCTCAAGGGCCGACTGCTTTTCCTGAATGTTGCAAGCACCAATACCCTTCTGATGAAGTTTAATGGCAGGGAGGATCTTGTGCTGAACGGGCAGAATATTTTTCCGGAACAGACTTATGTGTTTGACCACGGGTCAACAATCAGGGGTGCCTCTCTGAATGCTATTTACTATAACGATGTTGCAGAGGTCTTTACAGGGGCGGAGTTCAAGCTCAGGGTTGCCCTCGATGCCACGGATATCAGCTTACGGTTCAGAAACAGTGAAAACGGTGTACAAAATCTGACTATCCACGAGGAATCGGGGAAGCTGGTTGGGATAATGGGAGGGAGCGGCGTCGGGAAATCGACCCTGTTGAATCTCCTTAGCGGAATTTTCATGCCGGAGACGGGGAACGTGCTTATCAACGGGTATGATATTCATACATCCGAAGGTAAGGATCACCTGAAAGGGGTAATAGGGTTTGTGCCCCAGGATGATCTTCTTTATGAGGAACTGACCGTCTTCCAGAACCTCTGGTACAATGCCCGCATGTGTCTCAACAATTACGGCGAGTCTGCGATCAGGGAGGAGGTTGAAAGCATACTGAAGGATCTTGACCTTTATGAGATAAAAGATCTGAAAGTGGGCAGTCCTGTCAACAAGATAATCAGCGGGGGCCAGAGAAAAAGACTGAATATTGCCCTTGAGCTTATCAGGGAACCGACCATACTTTTTGTCGATGAACCCACTTCAGGGCTTTCATCGGTTGATGCGGATACGGTAATGACCATGCTCAAGGAACAGACCTACAAGGGGAAGCTGGTTATTACAACGATACATCAGCCGGGATCGGATATCTACAAGATGTTTGACCGTATAATGATCCTTGACAGGGGTGGCTATTTGATTTTCTATGGCAATCCCAACGAAACTGTAACCTGGTTCAAGACCCACACTAACCTGGCCAATGCTCTTGAAGATCAATGCATCAACTGTGGCAATGTGGATACCGACCAGCTGCTTCGTATCATTGAATCCAAAGTGGTCAACGAGCATGGCAGGCCCACTCATCTGAGAAGAGTCTCACCAGCAGAATGGGCCGACCTGTACGAGGCAGAGAAAGGCAGCAAACAGCGCGGAAAAACAATAACCCGTGACCCGTTGCCTGAAAATAAATATTCTATTCCCGGGCTGGCAAAACAGTCGGCAATCTTTTTTATGAGAGATCTCTTATCCAGGATTGCTGACAGGCAATATATGATTGTCACACTGCTTGGAGCGCCTCTTCTGGCAGTCCTGCTTGCCTTTTTTACCAGGGATGTATCGGGGCAGGCCTATAGCTTAAGTGAGAACGAAAACCTGCCGGCATATATGTTCATGTGTGTTGTTACGGCGTTTTTCATGGGACTGATCCTGAGTGCCGAGGAGATCGTTAAAGACCGTAAGATCCTTAAGCGGGAGTCTTTTCTTAAGCTCAGCTGGTTCAGCTATATCAATTCCAAGGTAATGATGATGTTCATTATCTCTTCGTTACAGACGATAGCTTTCGTGCTGGCCGGGAACCTTATTCTTGGGATTAACGGGATGACTCTCACATACTGGATTGTACTGTTCAGTTCCTCCTGTCTTGCCAATCTGATAGGCCTGAACATCTCATCTGCATTCAACTCGGTAGCCACGATCTACATTCTCATACCCTTTATAATCATACCGCAGCTTCTGTTCAGCGGCGTCCTGGTCAAGTTCGACAATCTCCACAGGAGGGAGGGCACTGTCAATGAATATGTGCCTGTTCTTGGTGATCTGATGCCTGCCCGCTGGGCATACGAAGCTCTTGCCGTGGAGCAGTATAAAAGCAACAGGTTTGAAGAGAAGTTTTTCATGTATGATATGGAGATCAGCCAGAACAACTGGTATGCATCATTTCTGACAGAGGCTCTCCGGAGAGATCTTTGGGTGTGCCGCAATTATTATGACAGTTCTGAGTACAGGGACGTTGTTACGGACAACTTTGGGAAAATCACACGGTACATTCAGAAATTGTCTGTTCTTGCCGGTTTTGATCCTCCCCCCAATGAGCTTATCAGATCACTGAACAGTGACGGGTTTGATCCTTCTGTAGCTGAGATGATGGAACATTTGCTTGACAGCCTGGCAGACAGATTTAAAACTGTCAGGAACATCAACATGGCTAAAAAAGACTCAGTTACCGCAGTACTGATAGCAAAAATGGGCAAGAGCGCATTCCTGGAGCTTAAAGAAAATTATACCAACAAGAGGCTCCGGGAGATACTCCTTGATGAGTACAATACGACCAAGAGTATTGAAACCAGGGGGAAGATCATTCAGAAGTATGAGCCTGTTTACATGAAGCCTGTATCCGGGAACGGCCGTGCGCATTTTTATGCACCGTACAAGAAGATAGGGAACATATTGGTTGACACCTTCCTCTTCAACATCATTGTACTCTGGCTTGTCTCCCTGGTACTTTACCTTGCCCTCTACCTGAAGGTTTTAAAGAAGATTACCGGCTCCGGGTTCGCTATCAGGAATGTCAGGAGGCGGTAGCCGGGATCCGGCGACAGCTAACTCCCCTGAGGGTGATGTGGATCGCCTGATCACCTTTCAGCGGGCAGAAACGCTTGTCCCAATTTCCACCCTGTGGTTCTGTATAGCCTCCCTGGCCCTACCTGTTAAAAGTCTTTATTAAAAATTTGTACATGGCCAGCCAAATTTTATAAAGTCTTTATGAAAGCATTGTCAAATTTGTTTGGTTATCAGGCGGCCAGTTGCGTCCAATAATAAAAGCATAAATTTGGTATCGCTTAAGAATAAAAAAATGAAAGGCACCTTGCTATTATTGCGTCTGCCATTATTTACAAAAATCTACCAGTATTTCCTGGTTGTCATAATAATTGGGCTGACAACCTTGATTCTCAGTCCGCTTTCAAACCCGCAGAGTTATCATATTGTTTCATTCATTCTTCTGTTCGTTGTTGCCATGCTTGCGGTCTTTATGGGGATAGGGCCCGTTCTGCTGGCTTCAACTATAAGTGCCATTTCCTGGAACTATTTTTTCATTCCGCCTTATCACACTTTTCATATTGAGAAGACCGAAGACAGGCTGATGTTTATCTCCTTCTTTATCATTGCGCTTCTGAACGGCATCCTTACCAACAGGATACGCAGGCAGGAGAGGCTGGTCAGAGACCGGGAGAATCAAACCAATGCCCTGTTTCAGCTTACTGAGGAGCTTTCAAAAGCCAGCGGGATTGACAGCGTTCTTGAAGTAGCACGCAATGATTTCAGGAAACATTTCAATGCCGAATGCTGGTTCATAATTCAGGATGGCAACAACAAACTTGATTTTGCGTCACCTGGCAAGGGCATAAATGAAACACCTGACATAGATAAACAGATAGTTGAAATGGTCTTCCGGGACTCGGTCAAAGCGGGCAGATATACAGACTCTTCAGAAGAAGCCGACCTGACCTATCATCCGCTTACGGGAACCCGTCTAAATCCCGGAGTCATCGCCATCAGCATCGACAGGCCGGCATATATTAACAGGGGAGCATTCTGGGACACTTATTTTACACAGATTTCCAACGCTCTTGAACGTGAGTTTCTCGCTGAACTGGCAGTGAAAGCGAGGATACTGGATGAGTCGGACAAGCTGTATAAGACCTTGTTCAATCTCATCTCTCATGAATTCAGGATCCCGATCGCTGCGATAATGGGGGCATCCGACACATTGATGATTTCAGAGACCTCCCTCAAAAGCCGGAAAGAGTTATACAGTGAGATATTCAAGGCATCAGCGAGGCTCAATCATCTGATCGAGAATCTTCTGAATATGTCACGTCTTGAGAGCGGTAAAATTGCATTGCACCCCGACTGGTACGATGTTAATGATCTTGTAAACAAGGTTTGTCAGAATCTCAAACAGGATCTGGATCAGTTTAATTTCAAAACGATCATACCTGAAGATATGCCCCTGGTCTGGATCGATTTCGGTCTTATGGAGCATGTCCTGTATAACCTTTTACTTAACTCGTGCCAGCACTCTCCCGCTTCGGGTGATATTGAGCTGGAGGCAGAGTACGTTAACGGAGAGTTTATTCTGAAGGTGACTGATAGCGGTCCCGGTTTTCCTCCGCGTCTCCTGCCCAATGTTTTTGATAAATTTTTCAGAGTGGACGGATCCAGGGCAGGAGGCCTGGGTCTGGGTCTGTCGATAGTAAAAGGGCTGGTTGAGGCTCATAACGGTAATGTAAGGGTAGAGAACAACCCGGGCGGAGGCGCCGGATTTACTGTCTCAATACCTTCCGGGGTACCTGATATGCATGAATTAACACAAGCAGAATGAATGAGAAAAAAAACATACTGATCATTGATGATGAGGTCCAGATCCGCAGATTGCTGGAGATTTCACTGTCGGCATACGAATTCAATACATTTTTTGCTGAGACCGGACAGCAGGGACTGGTGGCAGCTGCAACCCACCATCCTGCGTTGGTAATTCTGGACCTGGGTCTCCCGGATACTGATGGCCTGCAACTGCTACTCAGGTTACGGGAATGGTTTACCAAACCTGTTATTGTCCTTTCAGTTCGCAGTTCGGAGGAAGATATTGTGGCAGCATTGGATAATGGTGCAAATGACTACCTGACCAAACCTTTCAGGAGCGGTGAATTGATCGCCAGAATCCGTGCAGCAATCAGATCGAATGAGGAGAGAAAGGATAGTCCAATGATGGAATTCGGGTCACTCACTATTGATATGATCAGTCATGTGGTACGCAAGGACGGCGAGATAATCAGGCTTACGACAACAGAATTCGCCTTGCTGGCTCTCCTGGCCGGAAACAGCGGCCGTGTGCTTACTCATCAGTTCATCCTTAAAGAGATATGGGGTTATGGCTACCGGGAACAGACACAATATCTGCGCGTTTTTATTGCCCAGCTCAGAAAGAAGATCGAGGACAATCCTTCAAAACCTGTACTGCTTGTTACTGAGTCGGGCATAGGATACAGGTTTGGTAATTAGCACAATTACACTGATTGTATTCCAGCCGATGCCGGCATTCAGTGCCCGGGACTAGCCTGATTCTGTTCTACGGCTTAACTAATTTGTCATCCCACGGGTACCGTCATTCTGTGCCCGTGGCTGATCCGCCCCTGTCCTGTCACATCTTTACAAAATCTTTATAACCCCGGGGCAATTCTTTACTTAATGCTTACGGTTCCTGGCTCAATTTTGTGCAGGAAATTCATTTTGCACTGATGAGATTGATAAATCCATTGACAATCCTCAGGATTCTGAGTACCATTCTGCTGATTGAGACTGGGTTCTTCCTGCTCTGCCTTCCGGTAACCTTCATTTACAGAGAGCCACTGCAGCCGTTTCTCATATCCCCGGCAATCAGTGGAGTGTTGTATCTGTTTCTCCGTTTTATCGGCAGAAAGGCTGACCCAAGGGTGGTAAGCAACAGAGATTCATTTCTAATCGTGATTATCGCGTGGATCTCATTTTCACTTTTGGGTTCGCTGCCCTATCTGATCAGCGGTAGCATACCATCATTTGTTGATGCCCTCTTCGAATCAACGTCAGGATTCACGACGACAGGCTCTTCAATCCTGCAGGATGTTGAAGCGCTTCCATATTCAATTCTTTTCTGGAGAAGCCTTACGCACTGGATCGGGGGAATTGGAATAATAGTATTGGTCATACTCGTACTTCCGTCTCTTAAAATTGCCGGATACCATCTCTTCAGCCTGGAATCTTCGCTTAAGGAAAAAATCCACCCGAGAACCAGGGGGGTAGTATACCGGGTTCTCTATATTTATGTTGGTCTCACTGTTATTGAGATACTTTTTCTGGTACTCGGAGGCATGAATCTATTTGACAGTGTCTGCCATGCCTTCGGAACAGTTGCTACGGGAGGCTTCTCACCAAAAAATACCAGCCTGGCAGAGTACTCGTCATATATTCAATATGTTGTTGCTGTTTTTATGTTTTTATCAGCAACAAGCTATGTGGTATTTTATTATGCTTTGAAGGGGAGTTTCAAGAAGGTTTTTAAAAATGATGAATTCTGGGCCTATCTCTTTATTGTTACTGCGAGTGTGGTCTTTGTCACTCTCACCTTATATTTTAAAACGGAACGTAACTTTGAGCTCTCTTTCCGGCATGCATTCTTCCAGGTTGTCTCCCAGATAACATGTACAGGATATGCAACATCAGATTACACGGCGTTTCCATCAATCGGGATGTTTTTTATGTTCCTGATCATGTTTTCCGGGGGGTCAACAGGATCAACCACCGGAGGAATAAAGATTGCACGGCATCTGGTATCCATGAAGAATCTCAGGAACACATTTATCAGGATCCAGCATCCCAATGCAGTCATCCCCATCAGGCTGAACGGGAGGATTGTCCCGGAGGGGTATGCAAACCAGATGACGGTCTTTATTCTGCTCTATCTTTTCATTTTTGTAACCGGTAATATAATCATGCAACTGACGGGCATCTCCATTTTAGAGGCCTCCGGAGCCTGCGCATCGTGTATGGCAGGCATCGGCCCCGGGTTGGGAGCCTCAGGAAATATGGGCAATTATGCTCATTTCAATGACGCTGCCAAGATCACCATGATGCTCCTGATGCTGATTGGTCGTCTTGAGCTATTCACCTTCCTGACCATCTTCACCCGTACATTCAGGAGAAACTGACAATATCACCTTTAGGGATAGACATACGCTGGTGAATATTAGAACCGGCAACAGAAAGATCAGCCCGCTGCAGAGATGCAGCGGGCTGAAAAATATGCGTGATCTGGTTCTGTTACTGTTCCGTAACCGGCAGCTATCTGAGTTTCTTTATACCCATATTCCACAGGGTGAAGCTGTAGAGGTCGGAGGTCACCTCAATGCGCTTGTTTACCGGGGTGCCGGCGCCGTGACCTGCGCTTGTCTCGATACGGATGAGCACCGGGTTTAACCCTGCCTGCTTCGCCTGCAGATGGGAGGCAAACTTGAATGAGTGTGCCGGTACCACCCTGTCGTCGTGGTCGGAGGTCGTCACCAGCGTTGACGGGTAGGCGGTGCCTTCCACAACGTTGTGCACGGGGGAGTATTTCAGCAGGTAGCTGAACATCTCGGGACTCTCGTCGGCGGTGCCGTAGTCATAAGCCCATCCTGCTCCGGCAGTGAACCTGTGATACCTGAGCATGTCAAGCACACCGACAGCCGGGAGGGCTACCATGAAGAGGTCAGGCCTCTGTGTCATGACCGCCCCGACGAGCAGTCCGCCGTTGGAGCCGCCCTGCACGGCAAGATGCTCTGATGATGTGTAGCCGTTTTCAATGAGATATTCTGCAGCAGCTATGAAATCGTCAAACACGTTCTGCTTGTTCATCTTTGTTCCGGCCAGGTGCCATTCCTCACCGTACTCACCTCCGCCGCGGATGTTCGGCACTGCATATATACCACCCATCTCCAGCCAGCAGGCCACTGAGACCGAAAAGCCCGGAGTCTCACTTATTCCGAAACCGCCATAGCCATACAGGAGAGTTGGGTTCTTTCCGTTGAGCACGGCATCCTTGCCATGGGTAATGATCATGGGTACCCGGGTGCCGTCCTTCGAGGTGTAGAATACCTGTTCCGAGACATAATCTTCACTCCTGAAAAGAACCGCCGGCTTCTTGTATTCCGCAGTCTCTCCGGTCTGAGGATCGAGCTTATAGATCGTAGAAGGATTGGTATAGTTGCTGAACGAGAAATAGATGTCCCTGTCTTCCTTCCTGCCGTAGAATCCATCGGCTGAACCTATACCCGGCAGTTCAATCTCCCTTACCAGCGCGCCGCTCATGTCATATTGTTTCACGTCTGATATGGCATCCTTCAGGTAATGAGCAAAAAGGTAACCGGCGCCTGTTGAAGGCTGGAGAACGTTCTCTGTTTCCGGAATGACATCGATCCAGTTCTCAGGCCCGGGTTTCGAGGCATCAGCGGTGACTACCCTTCCGTTGGGAGCATTCATGTTTGTGTAGATGAAAAGCCTGGAACCGTCACTTTCAATAACCTGACTTTCGCTGTCGAAATCAGGCACTATCACGGTGAAGTCACGCTGGTTACGCTTCAGATCCTTGATATATAGTTCATTACCAGTTGTGGATATCTGTGCGGTCACCACCAGGTAACTCTGGTCGTCGGTTACATAGCCACGAACATACCTTCTTTTGGTGTCGCCTCCGAAGATGATCTGGTCTTCAGACTGTGGGGTACCCACCTTATGATAAAAAAGCCTGTGGTGATC
>CALMRD010000343.1 GCA_937871625.1 uncultured Bacteroidales bacterium
CCTCTTGTTTCTTTTTATGACATACTGTAGTCCTACCTATTACAAAAGAAGAAGCCCAGTAAAAATTTAGGGGAGAGTGTAGCAACTTTTAAATTCAGGGCGATGATAATTATTGTTGCAGTTCAGTGTGTTTGTCAATGACTGAAACAAACTCTTTATATCCTATCCCCTTCATATCCTGACAATCCCGGTGTGTAATTCCCACTGTCAGGAATAAAAAAACAGCGTCTGATCTCGCTAATATTAAAAATATAATTTAAGTTTGCCTATGTTCTGCAAAATTCTTTACCGCAAAGGGATCAAAAGTGTCTGTTTTAATCTTGAAAGAAAATGTATAAAGTAGCTTCCAGGTCAGATTGTGTATTTGATGTAAATAAGAAATTATTCCTTACATATTTAATCAAAAACGGAGGTCCTGAACTACATGAATATGAGGAATTTAACTTCATTGTCAAGACTTTGGATCCGGAGAATCTGCATGAGTTCAGGGAAGTAATAAACCCAATACTCAACGTCAATACTCTGATCGGCCGGAGTTATGTAAAACCATTTGGGTATCCGGGAGATTTTTATTTAATCGATCATATTTATTCCAACCATGTTAATGGAGATAAGAAATATCGTAACTGGGATATTTATTATCAGAATCAGGAGGGAACCATGGCCGTGAGAAACCGTAAAGATTATTTCATTAATCAATGCCTAAATCTTGCTCTTAAAAAAGATGGTGAAAAAAGGGTACTGATACTCGGTTCAGGACCGGCAACAGATGTAAATGAATTTCTAAACATATATACCGAAAACGATATCAGGTTTGACCTTGTGGATTTTGACCAGAATGCTATTGATTATTCGTCACATAAGAACAAGAAATTTGAAAAACTGATTTCCTATCACAAGGTCAATGTTCTAAGGTTTGAGCCTTATATGAGGTATGACCTTATATGGAGTGCCGGATTATTTGATTATTTCAGGGAGAAGCACTTTGTTTACCTGTTAAAAAAATACATCAATTACGTAGCAGAAGGAGGCGAACTTGTAATTGGTAATTTCAGCACTGAAAATCCATCACAAATCCTTATGGAGGTCGTCTCTGAATGGTACCTTAACTACAGAAGCAGAGAGGATTTGTTGAAGATTGCCGGAGATGCAGGCCTCCTGAACGGGAAAGTTTTTGTTGATTCCGAAGCCCTTGGAGTAAATCTTTTCCTAAATATTCAGTGAAACTGAAAAGAATCTTTGATTTCTGTGTCAAAATTTCTGCTTTCTAAACACATGCAAAGCATTTGATTCTGTCATCCCATAATTTTTAAGAGCAATAGATAAAATCTAATGCCCACTTCTGACGTTTATTATAAATCGATAGTCAGAAAGGATGAATATTATTAAAAATACGCTTATTAATTCTGTGGGATTGAGTCGGGAAAGCTCGGAGTCAATGACTTTTAATAAGCTAACTCTGTCATTTACAGGATATTTGTCGAATTATGAATCTGAATTCCTTAATGACTACTACGTCAAGTCTTTGAACCCGTTCAGGTTTGCTCTGATTCTGGCGATGATCTTTTATAGTGCGTTTGCACTTCTTGATGCCGCCACGGTACCGGAACTGAAAGAAATATTTTGGCTTATAAGGTTCGCTGTTGTATTACCGGTTCTGTTATCAGTATTTGCTTTTACGTATTTCAAAACGTTCAGGAAATATATGCAATTGTCGATATCAGGCGTCATGTTCATTACCGGATTCGGAATCATAGTAATGATAATTCTTGGTGCCAGGGTATCCAACTATTCATATTATGCCGGCCTAATACTGATCTTCATTTTTGGATATACATTTGCCAAAGCGCGGTTTATTTATGCATCGTTAGCGGGCTGGCTGATTGTTATTGCCTACGAGATCTCAGCTATATGGATCTCAGACACTCCTCTTACAATAATGATCAATAACAATTTCTTCTTTATCAGTTCAAATATTATCGGGATGCTCGCAGGGTATACCCTTGAACTATCCTCTCGCAGGGATTTTTATATGAGAAAACTCCTTGAACTGGAACAGGATAAAGTCAAAGCAGTCAACAGCACCCTGGAAAAAAGAGTAATTGAAAGGACACGACAACTGACAGATACCAATTTAAAACTGAAGAAAGAGATTGAGGTTCGCAAAAGATCCGAAAAGCAGAGAAGCGAACTGGAAACTCAGCTTTTTCAACTCAAGAAAATTGAGACCATCGGAACGCTGGCAGGGGGTATAGCGCATGACTTTAATAATATTCTGACACCGATTCTGGGTTACACAGATATGGCCCTGGAGGAAATTCCGGAGGATAGCAATCTGCGGTTCGATTTGGAACAGATAAATAATGCAGCTGTAAGAGGAAAAGACCTGGTCCAGCAGATCCTGACATTCAGCCGCGAAGTGAACGTGGAGAAGAAGCCTGTTAAAATTAACCAAATAGTGGTCGAAGTAATAAACCTTATCAAGGCATCCCTCCCTCACGCAATTGAGATAAGGAAAAGTATTGATGCGGGAGTAGGGATAATTCTTGCAGATCCGGTTCATATACACCAGATTATCATGAATTTATGCACAAATGCCATCCATGCCATGAAAAATAGGGGAGGCATCCTTGACATAAAGGTCGATAGTGTACTTGTAGATCAGAAAACGACGAAGAAAATTAACAATCTTAAGATTGGGATTTATGTAAGAATCAGACTGTCAGATACTGGTCATGGTATGGACAGAAGAACGAAGGAAAGGATTTTTGAACCATTCTTTACCAGAAAAGAGGTGGGTTCAGGAACAGGGCTGGGTCTTTCTGTTGTGCACGGTATAGTCAGCAATTATAATGGGGCAATAACTGTAGACAGCACTCCGGGGAAAGGTACATTATTCACTGTTTATCTTCCATACAACATTTCAGATCCCGTAAATGAAATCAAATCTTTGGATCAGCTTCCCAGGGGAGTCGAACACATCCTGTTTGTCGACGATGAACAGGACATAACTTTTATGGGCAAAAAGATGCTGGAACATCTCGGATATAAAGTCACCACCAGGACCAACACCAGTGAAGCATTAGAGGAGTATAAAAGAAATCCCGGGAAATATTCATTACTCGTAACAGATCAGACAATGCCCAGAATGCTGGGAACCGAACTTGCCGGAAAAATGAGAAAAATAAATCCCGATCTGAAAGTCATTATAATAACCGGATACATAGACAAATTATCTGATGCGACAAAGTCAAAAACCGGTTCTTATGAAATGATCCTGAAACCTATCAAACTGAGCGAGTTCAGCAAGGTTATCAGAAAAGTCCTGGATGAAAACTAATCAACTTTGGCTATGGCGAAAATTTTGATAATAGACGATGATCCTTCGATACTGACAATGCTTAAAAGGATGCTTGAAAAAGCCGGATACGAAGTTGATCTTGCCAGCAACGGCAGTGAAGGTTTGGAGAAAATTGAATGCTGTCCACCGGATCTTTTGGTAACTGATATTGTGATGCCTGAAAAAGAAGGCCTTGAACTGATATTCTACCTGAGAAGAAATAATCCAGGATTAAAGATCGTAGCAATTTCAGGTGGTGGAAGATTTAATTATGAGGGATATCTCACCGGTGCAAAACACCTGGGGGCTGATCTGGTCTTTCAGAAGCCGTTGGTGCACAAAGAATTTGTGAAGGCTATTTCTGACCTTATTAATACTAAAAAGTAGCAGCTCTTTTCACCTTTCATCTCCGGCGGAATCCCGATCCCATCGTCTTTCACAAAAAGGTAATTATTTCATCATCCGGGGAATACCCGTATTCGATATACCCAGCTTCAGTGAACTTGAAGGCGATAAGATGAATATCTTTCACCCGGATGCTTCGCCCGCAAGCAGGCAAGATCAAAGACTGTTAATCATCTCTTCCGGGTGTTTCCGCAAGCACCTCTTCTTCCCGGGTTAATCCACATTGACAAACTGATAACTGAGTGTTCCTTCCCGGTTTGTAACACTCAGATAAGAAGCATATTCAAAATCGTCAATCAGGGCATCAAGTGTTATATACTGTGTTGCATCAAAGTTCTCCACAGAACGACGGTGATCATGCCCCATTAACACCATATCGACGCTATTATCAGCGAATAAGTCGAGCAATGCATATAACTCCTCAATAAGGGGAACGGTACTCGTCACACGGTGTGTACGAAAAAAGTTAACATGAGTAAAGACTATGCAGTTCCTGTAGTTGCCCCTGTTGTTCCTGATAGTCTCCTTAAGCCAGTTCATCTGTTTTGACCCCAGAGTGGCGGTACCGGTATCAAGGCAAATGAAAAGGTCCTTTCCGGAGAGGGAGGTGACTGTAAAAGTATAAGTTGAGGTACCAAAATAATTCATATACGATTGCCAGCCATCAAAAAACAGATCATGGTTTCCGACTGTCGGAAAATATGGTTTGGTATCAAGCCGGGCTAGGTGTGTATACACTGTATCATAGTCATATGACTGGCCTGAGGTCATATCACCAACCAGGATAGAGAATGAAATTTCCGGAGCAGCTGTCTTCTCAATAAAAAAGTCAAGATAGTCAGTATGACCGCAATGAGAATCACCGGCAACCAGAAAAGTATAATTGGCTGAATTCACAGTTATATCTCTTGCAGGATGGGACTCGTTCCATTTCATTGATTGTTCAAACCTCTCGTTGGAAGATGCCTCGGAGTAGAAGAATCCGCTATAATCAACCTCATCTGAGCATGACTGGAGAATAATTACGGCAGCCCAAAAAATTATATGTCCGATCCTTTTAAGATATCCCATTTTATTCCAAATCGAAGTAAATAGCCGAAGTAATCTACTTTTATGACCAACAGACCTGCAGTCTTATAGCCTATATCGACAAATGACGACAGGTTCTCATTAAACTGGTATTTTCCTTTCAGAATGACCATCGGATTGGTCTCCTGCTCGAACATAAAATAATCATTATTGGTTACGGAAACCATTACATTCCATTGTTCCTCTTCCTTTCTGACGAGGTACTGAAATGTATAAATCAAGTTTCCGGGTTCGATTATCCGATATTTGCCGGAAGTGCTCTCGTCTGATCTGATATATGCTTTACTGAACCTGAAGGTTCTGTAGTTATTACCTATGGTAAAATGGAAATGGGGCAATTTGTAATTTAATGTTATACCCCAGTTTGTCTCTCTTAATTCGTTTGAGAAGGGCACCCACAGATAGAATCCGGAGACTGCAAAAGCCTGTTTGTGAATTGAGAATTTACGTGTATAGCCAATGGTATATCCTCCGAAATTATTCTCCCGCTGACCTCCGGCCGAGAACAGGATTCCGGCAGCAAAACTATCATTTCCCAGGTCGTAAGAAGGGAATATGGAAAAATTGAAATAGCCATCATCATAGACATTATTCTGGCCTGTTTCAACAAAGCTCATAACTGAAGGTTGGGATGAGCAGAGAAAAGTAAAAAACCAGATCAGGGACAATGATACTGCCAATCTCTTTCCAAAAATGCCTTTATGCAGTTGTATAAGCATACAGATGGACTTACAGGGCTTACTGAAGTAAAATCAAATATACACTTATAGACGGAAAAGGTAGGAAATCTTGACAAAAAATCCTCTTTTCATTTCCTGGAGGCGTTCACTTTCAATGTATTCAAGGCCATCCCAAGCCTTGTATTCTGAGAGAAATCCGTACCCGATATGGAAGACCGTGCCGGGTATATAGGTGAAGGAGGCGAGGAAATCTGTGCTGACCGATTTCCTGTAATCGTTATACTCGACAATGCTTCGAAAGAAAAGGTATCTGTTCAGCTGCCAGGTGACTCTGCCCCTGACAAGCAGATAATCAAAGATTTTTTCCCTGTCCGATACATCATAAAGATCCTGGAAATTTACTGAAAGCTGTGTATGAAGCTTTTCAAGAGGAAGGTATCTTATCTCCCCTGCGAATACGTTTCCGTATCCCTGTATGGATTCGGGATAGTATATTGCGTTCCTCCTACTGTAGGCAATGGTTCCGTTAAATTTGGTCCCTGCAGTTCCGGTCATGATAAACTGCAGCCCGGAGGTTTTGAATTTATCGCCCTGATATATCTCTGTGGAATAGCTGTACTGGATTTTAGTCCTTAACGTGCCGCCGATCCAGTTGGTAACCGACAATGAGTTATTGGTTTCCCAGAGATCATATATGTTATCCCTCAACTGTCCGGTGAAGATACCGAAGTCGATTCGGCGGAAAACCTCTGATTCCGGATAGATCTTCGGGGTGACGAAGCCGGTCAGGATGGTTACTCCCGTTCTGTCAATATATCCGGTACGGGAGATGAAGTTCTCGCTTATCTCCTTTAGAGTTAGTGCGTACGCAATATTTCGCTGATCTGAAAGGATGTTCACGCCCAGTGCATGTCCTGCGTCATCGGTTTCTTCAATTTCATCCTTGTTTTCAGAGAGCAATGAATGGAATTCAAGCATGGTTGATTTATTCAGCCTGAAATTGCCGTCAGCACCACCTACGTAATTTATACTGTTGCTGTTAATGACTGAAGTAGCCAGAACTCCTACGTAACTGTCATCCCTGAGGCTTCGTTTGTACCTGATAACAGGGAAATGTGAATAATTGCCGTACAGGGCATTGTCTGTTTCTGGTATACGGTCTGCAGCATAGAGAAGTGAGATGTAGTTTTTTGATCCAATTCTTCCTGACAACTTGGCACCCGCAATTGGGTTCACGATATTCCTGGTATGGACGAGTGAGCCCATAGGATCTATAGGAGATGAACCTGTAGATCCAATCTTGAAGTTCTCATTGCCTTCCTGGAAGAAAGGTCTTTTCTCAGGATAAAAGAGCTGGTACCTGAGGTTGGCATCAACCTGTCCGGCATCAGCTTCCACCTGGCTGAAGTCAGGGTTTACGGTTGCATCGAGGGTCAGCTGGGATGTTATGCCATATTTGACCGTAAGCCCTGCATCGGGCTTATTCTCAGTGGTAGCCATGTTGCCTGCATCATGTTCTCCTTTGTATGAATAGGTAACGGAGGGCAGGATTTCCAGCAGTTTGTAATGTTTAACCCCGTCAAATTGAATGGGCTGCATCTGGCCGAAGAAGGCATATCCCTTGGCAGGATCGAGCTCGGGGAAGGAGACGTTGGTTGAGAGTCTGCTAACATATCTTTCAAAGAATGCAGACATCATCACCGGCTCTTTATTTGAGAACCTGATGCTTTTCAGCGGGAGTTGTATCTCTACAGTGTAACCGTCATCATCGATTTTACCGGCGCTGTACCAGACCAGGTCTACACCGATGTCTTCATTCCCGGCAGCAAACCTGGTATCCATCTGTATGCCGTTGGCGTTGGCGTAGATACAGTACAATGTCTGCTGGTCATTATATGAATCGAGGTTTACACAGACCCAGTCATCCTGCCGGATCTTGTCCCTGGAGTCCACGGATACCCTGATCTTCTCAGGTTCATTATCATAGCACCTGAAGGCGAAATAGATGTTCTCCTCATCATAGGCCAGCCAGACAATGGTATTGAACGGAAGTTCCTTGCCAAAATCGGGTATGAATGACCTGAAGCCGGAGATGCCCTGATTATTTTTCCAGACCTCCTCATCCAGGATGCCGTCAATTACAGGGGGAGAACTAAGTTTTACCGGTTTTACCGCATCTCTTGCAAGCACGTTGAGGGGAACTGCCAGCAACATTAACGGAACAAAAATGCAAATGAGAACTCTTTTCATGGCTGTGAAATGATAACAGGTCTTACCCCGGTCCTGGCAGGAGCAGATGCGTATGAGGTGAAGCCGGCGTTGCGCTGTCTATTATGTAAAAGAAAACCGCGATGAAGTGTGAGATGCTTCCGGCAAGAACCATGAGATGCCACACCAGATGAGCGTACCTGAATCTGGCCACCCGGAAGAAATAGATGCCTGCCGAGTAACAGAGTCCGCCGATCAGTATCCACATCCAGCCCATAAACGGCAGCTTTCTGATAAGCGGCACCAATGCTATCAGCACCAGCCATCCCATTGATGCGTACAGAATTATATTATACAGCCCGACACCGGTGTTGTACTTCACCGGCTTCAGCAGCTTCAGGACTATGCCAATGAGTGCCAGTCCCCACTCGATACCGAAAATGACCCATCCGAATGGTCCGTGGAGGGTTATCAGTGCCATGGGGGTATAGGTTCCGGCGATAAGCATGAAGATGGCTATCTGGTCGACTGTGAAGAAGAACTCTTTTATGTGGCCTGCCGGAAGCCAGTGAGTGAACATGGATGATAAGTACAGTATGACCAGGGTTGCCCCAAAGATGGCAGTCGATACTATATGCCATGCTGTTCCGACCCTGGCCGAGTATACCACCATCAGCACCAGCGCTGCTACACCGAGCAGTGCCCCGGCAAGATGAGAGAGGGCATTGGCGAGCTCCTCACCCCGGGTAAATTTCACCTGTTCGCCTGGTGTTGTCTCCGTTTCTTTCACTGCCGCTAAGATAAATGGTTATTGCATTCGGCCTGACGTAAACAAAAAAAAGCTCACCATCAGGTGGGCTTCTTTTCGTTTATTTCAGGCAGCCGGGTTACCTTGGGAACATATACTGTCCGGAGATATCCCAGCAGGGAATTATGCCATTCAGAACTCCCTCGCCGGTGATATTTTCATAATTACCGGAACCACCTGTAAGTGTAACTGTACCGGTGATGTAACGTTCATCTCCGATTTTCTCTATCACGATAGGAGAATTAAGATCGATAAAATCACCATTGGCTGCAAATATCCGGGCTGTGTACAGGGCATTCAGTACAATACGGCCTTCACCGTAAGCTTCCATATCAAGGTAAGCATAAATTCCCGTCATTGAGCTCTCTTCTCCTAATTTACCGCAAAGGGTCAGATGGCCCGAAAGCCAGGCCTCCCTGCTCATAGAGACACCCGGTACCGGTGTCTCGGTTCCGGGGAACCATACGGGCATACGTTCTACTCCCTCTTTTTCTGTCATGCATATAACTCCCTTCATGGGGATCGGTACTTTTGCCTTTTTCAGGATCACATTTTCATCATTCACTGCATCCCTGGAGCATCCAAAGATCAGCACAAGCGGCAACAAGAAAACAATTAGTTTTTTCATTGTTCGAAGTGTTTAGTTAGTAATTAATGAACGAAATCAATCAGAATTCAAACTACTTTGCGCCCTCCCGGTCAAACTGGCGAGATGTCCATCTATGGTTTTCCATTTGATGTTTCATCCTTCACACAGCGAACATTAAAACCACAGGATGCGGGTTCAAAGCCAAAATAATCCACGTTTAGGAGATAGGACCTCCACTCAAGAGGTGTGGCAGTCCACCAGCAGCCATTTTCAAGAAAGCCCCAACCGTCTAAGCAGTTATGAAGCCCATTTGTGAAGTCCTTTGCATATGAGCCCCATGTGATTCTGGCATTTTCTGTCTGTGGATTAAAATCCCCCACTGATCCACCTGTATAGATTATTAATTCAGTCCATTCCTGATAGCTGGGCACATGCCATCCTTTCGGGCAGAGTCTACCTGTCCCTATTGTATGCCAGTTATAAAGCGCCCCTGTCTTTTTATAAGCCGTGTCATTATTATACCAGCAATAGGCTCCTTCATCTAATTGAAACCAATCCGTGTATCCTGCAGGACCACCCATACCGGGAATAATCTCAGTACTGTCGTTATAACGGGTAGTCCTAAGGTTTTCAGCCATCCATATTTTATCGAATAATTGAACAGTTTCATAAACATTGTTGTCAATGTCTGTCACAATACTATATTTTAGGTTTGGATTTGTTTCAGACTGGGCAATAGAATCTTCAGTATCTACGACCGGAAGGGAAAAAATAACCGAAACGGTAATCGGTAATTTCTCAAGCATGTAGGGGGCTGGTTCTGAACAAGTGGTAAGGCCCGCAATGACTACCAGGGCAAGCGGATAAAGTCCTGTTCTGTATCTCATGTCAGTTAGTATTATTTATGCATTTTTCTATCCGGTATATATGACGAAGTAATATGGCAAAAGGATGGAATATGTTATGTATTTTAATCTGAACAGTAGTAGAATGACAAATGGAAAACTGCACTGCCGTTGTATGTCTTTCTCAGGTATCCGGGAACATCGCCGGTACCTTTGTAGATGTTGGCTAATCCCATTGAGAATGACAATCCGGGTGCCACGGACAGATGATTATTGAGATGCAGTTCAAATTCACATCCCAGTCTTACTCCGAGGTCGAATGTCCTGTAGTGAGACCTGATTTTTTCTATATCAGCATCTATCTGGCGGTCTGCGTTATGCAGATAGGAGAGGTAACCACCGGCGAGGAGGTTTATTGATGTACGATTTTCGGGCCCCCGTTCCCCGCCTGTATTGTATTTTACCGAGAGGGCGACCGTGGAATATCTCAGTACTATTCTCTTCCGGGAATAGTGTCCGTAGATATAATCATAGTATTCCTGGCCGGTGTTTGAACAGAGGTACGCCTCAGCCTGCACCGACCAGCTTCCCGTGAATGAGTAGCCCAGGCTCAGTCCGGCATCAGGAAAGACAATAATTTCCGTAGAGTTCAGAGATTCAGATCTCAAGCCGTTAAATGTCTCCTGGTTCAGCAGCCAGGTATTCTTGAAAGATGTTATCAGGCCTATGGTAAACCTGCCAGCATCAACCGATACCGGAAATACCCGTGCGGTTGCGATACTTTCGTTTTGCTGCAAATTACCGTAAAACGGGATATGGGCCACTTTCATAACCTCCGGACCAGTGGAAGACGCCACAGGACCGATACCGGCTCTTGATGCAGGAGTTACTTCCGTAAACGGCGCCAGTGTTTCACCATCAATTTCTGTATCAAAAGAGATCAATGTAGCTCCTCTCTTTGCTGAGTGTAAGTTGCTCACCCTATCAGTCATTATTCCTTCGCTTTCATCAGCCAATGACTCTGTGCTGTTTTCACCTGCATACTGCTGAACCGTTGCCTTTGCAGGCAACATTTTCCCATTCTGACCTCTGCCGTCAACGATCTCGGCCTGATCTGCCGGGAGAACATTATCATTTGACTTTTCCTCCTTTCTGTAGGTACCGGTTTCTGCCACTTCTTTGGATGAAACAGGCTCATCAGCCTTTTCCTCCAGGATAAATTCGACAGCTGTTCCAGGGCTGACAAGGTTTTCGTCAGGGATCGCCTTCTGAACCGGGATTAATCCGGCCAGGATGAGAAGTACGGCAGCACAACCCTTGAAGAATATGCCAGGGCCCTTATCAGGAGGCATGACCACATCGAGTCCGGATGCAACCTTACTCCAGACATCTTCAATATCGAGCTCAGAACGGATATCCCCCCACATATCGTCCATCTCTGCCTTTTTCAATTGAAGCGGGTGGCCTGCATGAGACTGGCTGTCAGTTAACCTGGCAATCTGTTCACGGTATATGGATGATATTTTATCTATTCCCTTCACCTATCCCCGATTTCATGTTGTATCCGGCAATCCAGTGCTGCAGAAGATGCTTTGCCCTGTTGATCTGCGATTTTGACGTTCCCACGGAAATATGCAGCAGGTGGGCAATCTCCCTGTGACTATAACCCTCGATGGCATGTAGCTGGAATATTTTTCTTGCTCCCTCGGGTAGTCTTTCGACCTGCGATATGATTTCATCTGTGCTCAGGACGGAGACAGGGGAATTTTCGTCCTCAGTGAGCTGGTCTATGGCTTCAAGATGGATGAAATCATTCTCATGGTGATTCTTCCTGTAGTAATCAATCGCGGTGTTTGTGATAATCTTTTTCATCCACCCTGAAAGTGAATTACTGCTGTCGAAGCCTGAAATATTTCTGAAGATCTTGATGAATCCCTCCTGAAGAATGTCTTTGGCGTTGTCACGGTCACCCTCATAGATAAGGCACAGATTGTACATAGACCTGGCATAACGCCTGTAAAGCATCTCCTGACTCTTCCTGTTGTTTTGCCTGCAACCACTAATCAGTTCATCATCACTGATATCTGCAGATTTCATTTCATTTCCCCGGGAGTCTATTTAACAACAACGCTTGCCGACAAGAATATCCGGTACAATAAAATCTTGTATAAATCATAATTCATGCTGCTGGAGATTACAATCCTGGGGTGATTAATGTCGCCAATCACTTCTGCCTCTTCAATTG
>CALMRD010000344.1 GCA_937871625.1 uncultured Bacteroidales bacterium
TTTATTCCAGATTTCTTCTATTGTTTTGCTGATCCCGGTATCAGGGTGCATCTCGACCACGCTCCTGCCGGCTACCATTGCTTCAGTAACCCTCCTGTCAAAAGGCAGTCGACCCAACAGGGCACTCCCCTGTGCTGCGCACCACCCCTCTATCCTGTCTGCCATGGCTTCGTTCAGGTCATACTTGTTGATTATGATCCCCACTTCGGATGTGAATTTCCGTGCCACCCCGTGAACTCTCTTCAGGTCCGCAAGGCCGGACATGGTAGGCTCCGTGACTATTATGATCCGGTCGACGCCGGTCACCGTTGAGATTACCGGACATCCGATTCCGGGGGGGCCATCAAGAAGGATGGTTTTCATACCACCCGCGGCCGCAACCCTCTTCGCCTCTTCCCTTACCAGGCTCACCAGTTTGCCCGAGTTCTCCTCCCCCGGGGCCAGTCGTCCGTAGACCATCATCCCATTCCTGAAACTACCGGAATACATCCTGCTCTTATCACTGCGCACCATCTCAATGGCGTCCACAGGGCAGATTCTGGAACAGAAAAAGCAACCGTCACAGGAGGTCTCTGAAATAATAATCTTTCCTTCCACCTCCCTGATGGCATCAAAGCGGCAATAGCTTTCGCATATGCCGCAGACAGTGCACAGAGTGTGATCCACAACAGCTTTGTGTCCGCCGATATAAACCTGTTCGGTTTCATGAACGGGGTTGAAGAGAAGATAGAGGTTTGCGGCATCTACATCGCAGTCTGCAACAACCACCCTCTCCCCCAGAGTGGCGAATGCTGCCGTCACGCTGGACTTCCCTGTACCTCCTTTACCACTTATTACTGCCAGTTCCATGTTCAGTGATGATTTTGTCTGCCAGGCTGGCAAACAGGCCAGCTATCTTGTCGTCCTCCGAGGTTATGAGCCTTCCCTCGGAATAGCATCGTGCGATGACAGGGTCATAATTGATTTCTGCCAGCAGTGGTATTTTCTCCTCCTCTATGTAGTCCTTCACCCCGTTGTCTCCGATGTCAGCACGGTTGATGATCACCGCGCACTTTTTATTCATGGTCTTCAGTGTCTCAACACTCTGCCGGAGGTCGCTCAGTCCAAAGGGAGTGGGTTCTGTCACAAGCACCACATAGTCAGCGGTGTCAACTGTCTGAACAAAGGGGCATGAGGTGCCCGGAGGAGCATCAAGGATAACGGTGCCCTCATTTCCGGCCTCCTTTATGGCGGCCTTTATCACTCTTACCGGGGACATCTCGTTCACGCGCATGCGGGACTCAATGAGGGGAGAGCCGGCAGAGGTGGTGAATGATGTCACCGTGCCGAGCACCACAGGCTTTTCCGTTATTGCGCCTGAGTTGCATGCGAAGCTGCATGCACCACAGCCGTGGCAGAGGTTCTCTATTACCTCTATAACTTTAGCTGTTGGCACGTAGAAGATCGCGTTGTAGTTGCACCAGCTGCTGCACCGTCCGCACCATGTGCAGGCATCCTTGCTGATGACCGGCACCTGGTGAGTTACCTCGAACTCATCTCTCTTCCCGGCCTCAAAAAAGAGCAGGTCATCAGGCGCCTCAGCATCACAGTCGACCAGGGTGACTTTTTCACCACGGCCTGACAATACGTTAAAGAGATTGGTAGCGACAAAGGTTTTCCCTGTTCCCCCCTTGCCGCTCGCAACAGCTATCTTCATGAGCGCAGATACTAATCGTAGGCCAGCCTTATCTTCTCGTCGGCCAGCGTTGGTTTGATGAACCGTTGCATGGCAGCCCCTTTCCAGGTGCCGAGGTTCATATGCGTTGTATAGTATTTCTGTGGTATGGGATGCGTTCCGACAACCACCTCTATGCCGTACTTCTCAGGAATAAACCTGGTAAAGTAATCGAGCCGGGGGCAGGGCGGGTAGCCAACCACCAGCCCGGTGGCCAGGTGAATAACGCTGACCCCGTTTTTGATCATCTCCTCGGGCGTATACTCAACGTTTCCACCGGGGCATCCTCCGCAGGTAGTGAAAGCGGCAATCTCAACTTCCTCACCCTTGTACCTGTCAAAGGCACCCTCGCGGTTGCGGAATGATCTAAAGCACTTGCCACCGGCACAGGTACTATACCTGTCGCATATGATGATGCCGATCCTTTTCTTTTCCATAGCGGTCAGTTAATGGTCACAGTAGTTTGCACCTGCCTGAAGCCTCTCATTGAGAAGGTCTGCTGCCAGCTCATCCGGACTTTTTACCGGAGCCCCGACAAATACATTTATTGAGTGCTGGTTAAAGAGACCTATTGCTCTCTGACCCATTCCTCCTGCAATCACGTCTGTGATGCCTTTCTCTGCCAGCCAACCGGGAAGCAGCCCCGGCTCATGAGGCGGGGGAGTTATCAGTGTCTCACCGGTAATGGTCTTGTCATCGGCATCTACTATTGCAAACTGCTCGCAATGACCGAAATGTGAACAGAGGATCCCTCCTTCAAGTGGAATTGCTATACGTTTCTTCATGTTTTAATATTTCTCTTTATCAATGTTTTGGTTGATTATGCATTATGACTGTCGCCCTGCAGGCAAATTTATATCTCTGCCTGTGTATCACCGGCTCTGTCGCCCGCCTCCGGCACCTCTTCCTCTTCCTCTTCCTGCTCCGGCACCTGCACCGCCTTTTCCGCCACCCTGGCCCTGACCCCGGTCACCAGATTGTCCTCTGCCCTTACCTTGACCTTGCCCACGGCCTTGTCCGCTGCCCTGACCCCGGCCCTGACCCTCTCCTGCGCCCTCTCCTGCACCCTCTGCTGCACCCTCTGCTGCACCCTCTCCTGCGCCAGCGCCTTTGCCCCGGCTGCGACCCTGGCCCGTGCCTTTAGGATCACTACCGCCATCTTCACTTTTTGACTTTGAGTCTTCCTTTTTTGCCTTTCCGGCGCCGAAGTTGGTACAACGTCCGGCTTTCCTTCCGGTCATGGCGCCCTCTCCTTCAGGACCTGTCTTATCTAAATGAGGCATAGCTTCTCGTTTTTAATTTATTTTTTCAACATGTCTATTACTGACTGAACCGTCTTCTCCGGCTCCTTATAGACCACCATCTGTATCCTCAGACTGTCAAGCAGCGACTTTATCTTCATGCCGAACTCCCCTGAGATGATCTTCCTGACATCCCTGGAGGCCACCAACTGCACTGATGCCGGTCCCGCCCCCTCCTGGGCATCCCTGTTCGGATTGGGAAGGATCTCTACTCCGCCTGTCTCAGTGTCATAAATTACAAAATATGCGCACCGGCCGAACCGCTGGTCGATGGTGCTGTCAAGGCTGTTGCCCGTGCTTGTTATTGCTACTTTCATATTATCTGTCTGTTAAATATCTTTTGCAAGAAGGTTATTCTTTCTCATCAGATGAGTGCCGCATACCGGACAGAGCTGGTCCTTGCAGGGATTGGCCGGCTCATGTGGTCTTTCATACCCGCATTCAGGGCACGCACACAGATCAGCACACTGACGGTGCGACTCAGCCATATCCACGTTCATGGCCTCGCAGTTTTCAATCGTCCCGCTCCCGCAAAGAGGGCATTCCGTTACCCGGTTGCCCTTGTCAGGCTGGTTGAAGTAACAGCCACAACCGTTGCAGATATGCCAGTCACTGTCGAAATAGATCTTCCCGCCTTCAATGATGATCTGCTTGCCGGTAACCATCGCCTCGGCAATCTTGGCCCTGGCCTTGGCATAAATACGGGTCAGTGTTGGCCTTGAAACATCCATGATCTTTGAGGCATCATGATGACTCAAGTTTTCAAAATCACATAACCTTATCACTTCGTATTCCTCGAAGTGAAGAAATACAGAACCTTTCGGACGGTCCCTGACCTCTCCGCCATAGGGTTTGAATCCTGATATTATCGGAGGATTGCTTACTCTCCTGAGTCTCTTGGGCCGTGGTGACACTTTTCAATCATTTGTTCGATACAAAGATAATGAACATATGATCAAAATACAAATTCATATTACATTTCACTGATTGATATCAAACTTGCCGTTTCCCTGTACATTGTAAATAATCGCCAATCGCAAATTTGAGCCTGCGACGGAGGAGCAGGATCAATCCCGCACACGCAGTGTCGGGACGCAATTTGCAAATCCTATCTGAGGAATCTCACGCAGGCAGGGGCATTGAACGGCAGGGATGGGGTCTCATCATCATGTTCAGCACGGGCAGGTATCGCGGATAGTTCGTTTGATCTCTGGTTTGCCACCAGGAATAATCTGCCGGACTTCGAGACTGCAAAGTTGCGCGGCCAGTTGCCACCGCAGCTGATGTGAGAAGGTCCCGACAGTGTCCCGTCTACCCCGACCCTGAAAGTAGCTATGCTGTTATGCCCCCGGTTGGAACCGTAGACCATTTTACCGTTGCGCGAAAGATGGATGTCAGCACAGTAACTCTTTTCCGTGTAACCATCGGGCAGGGTGCTGACAGTCTGCTTTACAGTTACTGTATCGGACAGAATATTGTATACTGAGATTGAAGAACTCAGCTCCTTGATAACATACAGGTTCGCATTTTGCCTGTCTATTGCCATGTGCCTAGGGCCGCTACCCGGCTCACAGGTGAAGTGAGCTATATCTGCATTCATCAGAAGCCCCATGGTAGTGTCGAGTTTCAGCTGGTGCACCCTGTCAAGGCCCAGATCGGAGACATAATAAGTGTGAAGCCTCGGGTTATGGATTGTCATATGGGGATGCGACCTCTCCCCGTATTTTATCACATCGGTGACTTTTTCGGGGATTCCCCCGCTGTTTAGCCTGACGACAGATACGGATCCGCTTCCGTAGTTGGCTGTGATCAGGTATTTGCCATCATCTGAAACCGCGATATGGCACGGTCCTCCCCCTCCCTGGTTAATGGAACCGATCTTTTCAAGGGTCTTGTTCTTCCTGTCATATCGAAGTGTGGTGATGCCTCCCCCGGCTTTCATCTCAAAAGTGTCGACTTCATTGACAAGATAGATCAGCCCTTCCCTTCCGAACGTAAAATATGAAGGATTGTTCCCGACGGTAATCTCAGAGATCTTCTCGATGCTGCCGTTGCCATTCAGTCGGCACAGCAGCAGATCGGCGGTGCCACCACCTGAATAGCCGGATGCGATGAACATATTGTCAGCCATGTTGCAGGATGATAGCAGCACAGGCAGTGCGATCATCAACAGAAGAATTTGATTTCTCATTTATTAACCTGTTTTTCATTCGATTAATTGAATTCACTTTTGTTGGTCGGATGGAACTTGCATGAAAAATTTCAATCATATCCTTCTTTGAGGTACTGCTCATGCAAGTTTCATTGATATTCTGTGACTTTCCGTTTCC
>CALMRD010000345.1 GCA_937871625.1 uncultured Bacteroidales bacterium
GGAAGCCCTTGCCGTAGCCGTAACTGCCACGGAAGGGAGCAGCACTCCCGAACCATTCAGGATCCGTACACCTGCGTTCCATGCCGGGCCATTGTCACTGGTAAAGATGATAAGGGTATTATCATAGATGCCAAGCTCTTTCAGCCTGGAGACGAGCCTGCCGATCTGGTCATCAAGGTATGAGATCATTGCGGCATAGGTTGCATGAGGGTACCTTGACGGGAAGTAACCCTGCTCACCGGTATAGGGCTCCTCATCACCGAACTTGTCAACATAGCGGCGAACCCACTCGTCAGGGGCCTGAAGGGCCAGGTGAGGTATGGGCGTCGCCCAGTAGAGAAAGAATGGTTCCCGGCCACAGGAGTCGATGAAGGAGATCATCTCTCCGAACATCAGTTCCGGAGCGTAGTGATTCAAGTTGAACTTATCATAGCTGGAAGGGTCATACGGGTCAGCACCGGGATCAAATCCGGTGTGTGGGGCAACCGTATCGTTCCCGAGCCATACCCTGGAGCTGTTGCGCCAGAGATGTACCGGGTAGTATGTATGAGCCTGCCGCTGACAGTTGTAGCCATAGAAGAGATCAAATCCCTGAAGATCGGGCCTGCCTCCCGTATGAGGTGCGCCCAGACCCCACTTGCCAACGGCGCCTGTGGTATAACCGCTCTTCTGCAGCAGTGAGGCAATTGTGTGGGTTCCATCAGCCAGCGGCCGCTGCCCCTCGAGGGTGGAATCAGCTATCATGGCACGGTAGTTCCAGACATCCCCCCTGTCGGCCCATTCATCGTTGCCCCTGACCTGCGCATGTCCTGTATGCATGCCTGTCAGAAGAACGCAACGCGATGGGGCACAGACGGCTGACCCTGCATAGTGACGGGTAAACCGCATGCCACCCTCCGCGAGACGGTCTATATTTGGCGTCTCAATCTTCGCCTGCCCGTAGGGGCCTGTATCTCCGTATCCAAGGTCGTCGGCAAGGATAATAATGATATTTGGCCTGTCGGGTACTTCATTGCGGCAAGCTGAGACCGTCAACGCAACCGCGACTGCAAAAAGTGCAAGAGATAGGCCTGCCTTCATCAGATCAGAACCCCCGGAACCAGCTCTGAAACTGCTCTCCCAGCCAGGGAATGGGCTTCATGACATCCTGGGCTGACCATATCAGGCTCATGAGCCAGAAAACAAACAGAAGGATGCTCCCGATAAACCAGATAACCTGGCCCAGCACCGGAATTACATTGAGTACCGACAATGCTATACTTATGATTATCAACCCCAGATTCTGTCTTATGTAATAGCTGGCATACTCCTCCTTGTTGTTCATATTGACAACAAGGGCTATGATCCAGCCTATTCCAAACAGGTGTGATACAATCGCCTTGGTCTTCGCATTCATGGTTTCAGTTTTTGAAGTTCATTCAAATTTATAAATAATGCCCGTGCCTGTGAAATTTTTTGAAAGGAATAAGTAAAAGATATTAACTCAGTGGTCAGAGTTGCTTGCTTTGCATATTTTTGTGCCCTGAAATCTTTTTTAACGTGGCTGATTATATTGTTGCTCACACCGGAGAATTTGCCGCCCTTGCCGTGGCGCTGTTCTGGACTATCACTGCCCTTGCCTTCGAGTCGGCAAGCAAAAAGGTAGGCTCGCTCACGGTGAACATCTTCAGGCTCTCACTGGCCTTCATCTTTATCGGCATCTTCACTCTGTTCAGCCGGGGGCATTTCTTTCCCGTGGATGCCACAACCCACAACTGGATCTGGCTGGCGCTCTCCGGGCTCGTAGGACTTGTCCTTGGCGATTATTTTCTGTTCAGAAGTTATGCCCTTATAGGTTCGAGATTCGCCATGCTCATCATGACCCTGGCTCCACCTATGGCTGCCTTCTTTGGTTACCTGATGCTTGATGAGAGGCTCACGATACTGCAGTTTGCAGGTATGATCATTGTTCTCACCGGCATAGCACTGGCTATCTTCAACAGGCCTGTCAAGGGTGAGAGGCTCTCCTTCAAGCTCTCTCCCAGAGGACTCCTCTTTGCCTTTATCGGTGCCCTGGGGCAGGGCCTTGGTATTGTGCTGAGCAAGTATGGCATGGCCTCCTATGATCCGTTTGCTTCCACCCATATAAGGATAATTGCCGGAATCGCCGGCTTCACATTTATAATTACAGTAATGGGAAGATGGAGACAGACACTTGGATCCCTGCGTGATGTCCCGGCAATGAAAGCACTTGCGCTCGGGGCATTCTTCGGACCCTTCCTTGGGATCTCCTTCTCACTGCTCTCCGTGAAGCATACCGAGACAGGCATCGCCTCTACCATCATGGCCATAGTGCCTATCCTGATAATAGCACCGGCAGTGTGGATCTACAAGGAGAGACTGACAGCCGCAGAGATACTCGGTGCAGTAATCAGCGTTGCCGGTGTGGCGATGTTCTTCATTTAGGACATTCACTGACAATCACTTTCCCTGTAGCCCCGCAAGCAAAGCATCCAGGAGCATGCCGTCAATGTCTTCGGTATATTCCCAGAACATGACCCCTCCCAGTCCCTGTGAAAGCACATAATCCATCTTTGCTTTCAATGATTCCTCATCATCATAGGAGATGAAGAGGGAGTCACTTTCGTTCCACAGCCAGGACGCCGCGGCAGCCGTGTCCCATAGGCGCACAAAACCGCTGTCTGCCAGGGCAGCCAGCACATCCGTATAAGGAATACTCTCACCTGTTGTCGCCGCCTCGCGGTAGAGCCCGTTGTTTGCCGGCTCAACACCCCTCCAGCGCCTTCCGTAGAAGGGTACGCCGATATTCAGCTTCGCAGGACTAATTCCTGCATCGACATGCATCATGACGCTGCGAACCGTGGCATCACCGTCGGGATAATCAGAACCGGAGAGCCGGAGGTTGCTGTGATGACCCGCCTGCGAGGTGAGCCCGTTGTGGTAATCGTAGGTCATGATGTTGATGAAATCGAGATACTTTTCAAGTTTGCCAAGCTCTGTATTGGCAACATATACTGAGTCGCCCCCGGTGGCAATCGTGAGCAGGAATGTCTCAGGGCGATCAAGCTTCATCGCCAGGGAGTCAATGTGCTTGCGCACACATTCAAGCAGCAGGGTGAAGTTATGCACATCCTCCGGCCTGTAAGTGTTACCGGCACCAGGCTGGTTGGGATATTCCCAGTCGAGATCGATGCCGTCAAGTTCGTGGTCAAGGATAAACTGAGCCGCACTGGAGGCAAAGCGATTGCGTGACGAGTCCGTGAGGGCAGCATCGGAAAAGTTACCCGACCAGCCCCATCCACCAACTGAGACCAGTATCTTCAGGTCGGGATTGACCTCCTTCAGTGACAGCAGGATTTTGATGTCTTCAATGTCCCGGACGGTGTTGTCTATGCTCTCACTGCCGAAGGCAACCCTCCCGTCAATGATGTTGGCAAAAGCGTAATTGATATGTGTGAGCTTTGTGGCGTCAATCCCGGTGAAATCATAGTTCCTGTAACCGGATACATATCCGACCACCATATGCTCACTGCCGGTGCTTCTGGTGCCGCACGACGTCATGAAGAGCATTACACCAGAAACAATTAAGAGGAATGTCTTTTTCATTGGTATTTTTTTATTGGCAGACGAATGGAAATTGCATGAATTTCAATAACCAGTACTGAAAAGAGCTGTTAACCATGTAAGTTTCATTTCTCCCCAATAATGATTACTGTTAGCAATATATAAAAGTTTTAACAAATTACGGCACAGGGAATACAATCACTGAGCAGGCTTTGCGTTATCCGTTATATTTGTTCCGGATATAAAACATTTTGACCATGACAGAAAAGGATTTTGACGACAGGGTCAGGCAGCTTTTTAAAGAGCACTCTGCCCTTGTCAGTCGGCGGAACATAAAGCAAAAAGGGGGAAACGGCATCTATGACCGGTATCTGTATCCCATCATCACTCGTGATCATGCTCCCGTCTTCTGGAGGTATGACCTCAACCATAAGAGCAACCCGCACCTGATGACACGACTGGGTGTCAACACAACCTTCAACGCAGGGGCGATAAAACATGATGGCAAGTACTGTCTGGCTGTCAGAACCGAGGGGTTCGACGTCAAGTCGTTCTTCGCCATCGCTGAGAGTCCGAACGGCATTGACAACTGGCGTTTCCGCCATCACCCCATAGTGATGCCTGTCACCGATGACCCTGAGATGAATGTCTATGACATACGGCTCACGAGGCATGAGGACGGATGGATCTACGGCCTTTTCTGCGCAGAGCGAAAGGACAACAGCAAACCGGATGATTCATCGGCTGCTCTTGCCAGCTGTGGCATAGCAAGGACAAGGGACCTCGATAACTGGGAGAGGCTTGATGATCTCAGATCATCGGCGGCGCAGCAGAGAAACTGTGTGCTCCACCCGGAATTCGTTAACGGCAGATATATGATCTACACCAGGCCACAGTCAGGATTCATAGAGACAGGCGACAGCGGCATATCGGCAGGCTTCTGCGACAACATGGAGCACGCCGTGCTGGGAGAAGAGGTGCTGGTGGATGCCAGGCAATACCATACTGTAAAAGAGGTTAAGAACGGACAGGGCCCGGCACCGCTGAAGAGCGAGCACGGCTGGATTCACCTTGCCCATGGCGTGAGAAGGACAGCTGCCGGTCTGCGCTATACCCTCTACCTATTCCTCACCTCCCTCGAGGAGCCGTGGAAAGTGATCAGGAGACCGTCAGGACATTTTATTGAACCGCTTGACGAAGAGCGGGTCGGAGATGTATCCAATGTAGTCTTCAGCAACGGCTGGATAGCTGATGAAGATGGCACAATCTTTGTTTATTATGCAAGCTCAGATACCAGGATGCATGTAGCAACTACAACGATGGATAAACTGAAGGATTATGTGATGAATACGCCCGAAGATGCAGGACGCACTCAACTGTGTGCTGCCCAACGTGATGAGATGGTTAAAAATAACCTGAAAATAATTGCTCAAAAGTATCCGGATATTAAAATTTAATATATGTTTGCGCCTCAATTGGAGGCTATAATTTAAAGGGACCAAAAAAGAACAGTGAATAACTTCCCACCATAATAGTTATTAATCTGACTGTCAGGCAACAACAGGCGGATGTCCCCTGTTGATATCTTTCCCCGGCCATAATTTTCGCATATATTCCATTTGATACCTTAGCGGAAATTTTTGTATCAAAATATTCACTAAAAACTATTGTAATAACAACCAGACAAAAGAAGGTAAATTATTTTACCGAAGTATGAACGCTAACAGAAAAGAGGCTACGGTGACTCATTATGAGCACCGCCTCATGGGTTGTTCTTCTGACGAAGAACCTGGCGCGGGTACCATGATCTTCCCGCAGATCGGATCCCACGATCAAGCAGTTAGCAACCGGAGTTCGGAATTCATACGCCGCTACTTCCCACTAACAAATGTTAATTCCTGGAATGACTGGCGCTGGCAGCTTCGCAATTCCTTTACGACAGCCGAGGCTCTCTCGAGAGTCATGACGCTCACTGATGACGAGAAGAGCACTCTTCAGAGTCTGAAGAACAGGTTGCCGTTGCGTGTCACTCCTTATTATCTTTCTCTCATTTATGATTCGGAACCCGGCACCCCGCTGCGCCGCGCCATGATTCCTACCTCAGGGGAGATGATAATCACCGAAGCTGAGAAGGCTGACCCTCTGGACGAGACAGGCAGCAGCCCCGTTCCCGGCATCATCCACCGTTATCCTGACAGGGCGCTTTTCACCGTGACCCAGTTCTGCTCTTCATACTGCAGGTACTGCACCCGGTCACATTCGGTGGGCAAACTCGGACACCTTACCAAAGGTGAATGGGAGATAGCTTTCAGGTATCTTGAGGAGCATACCGAAATACGTGACGTCATTGTCAGCGGAGGGGATCCACTGACGATGAACAACGATAAGCTGGAGTACCTGCTTTCGCGACTGAGATCTATTAAGCATATTGAGATCCTGAGGATAGGGACTAAAGTGCCGGCCGTTCTGCCGCAGAGGATTACGCCTCAGCTGGTGTCAATGCTTCGCAGGTACCATCCGCTCTTTCTCAGCCTGCACTTCACTCACCCCGACGAGCTCACCCCGGAGACGCGCAGGGCTTGTGAGATGCTTGCCGATGCGGGGATACCCCTGGGAAGCCAGACTGTGCTGTTGAAAGATATAAACGACGATCCGGCAACAATGAAGAGCCTGATGCACAAACTGCTGACGGTACGCGTGAGACCCTATTATATCTACCAGTGCGACCTCATTCCCGGCTCAAGCCACTTCAGGACCACCGTGGAAAAAGGGATAGAAATAATTGAAAACATGCGAGGTCACACAAGTGGTTATGCCGTGCCCCAGTTTGTCATTGATGCTCCCGGCGGGGGTGGCAAGATCCCCATCCTGCCATCATACGTCGTCGAGAGCGGTCCCGAAAAGTGGGTGCTGAGGAACTACAAGAACAACCGGTATACTTATCCCAACAAAAAGTAACTGACGGATGAGGATAGGCCTTACCTATGATCTCCGTTCGTGGTACCTTGAACGGGGTTATACCATGGATGAGACGGCCGAGTTTGACAAGGAGGAGACGGTAGCTGCCCTGGAGGAAGCGCTGGGCAAACTCGGCTACAAGACGGAACGCATCGGGAATCTCTTTGAGCTGGTGACACAGCTCGCTGCCGGACAGAGATGGGACATGGTATTCAACATTGCAGAAGGACTCTACGGCGACGGACGTGAATCAGCCGTGCCGGCGCTGCTCGACCAGTACCGGATACCCTATGTCTTCAGCGGCCCGGTGGTAATGGGAGTCTCACTCAACAAATACCTGGCACGCCTGGTGGTTGGAGCTGCCGGGGTACCGGTATGTCCGGGAATCATTGCATCTTCAGTCGCTGACCTTGAACGGGCATCATCCCTGGCTTATCCCCTCTTTGTCAAACCTGTGGCAGAGGGAACAGGCAAGGGCATCAACTCAAAAAGTGTGGTGAGAGACCGTGATTCCCTGGTGACAGCTGTGACTGTATTACTGGAGACCTATCATCAGCCGGTGCTTATAGAAGAATACCTGCCCGGAAGAGAATTCACCGTCGGTGT
>CALMRD010000346.1 GCA_937871625.1 uncultured Bacteroidales bacterium
GGAGAGGTCCCCCTCAAGATAGAGATGCTCCATAAGATTGGCAAGCACCTCGGTGTCAGTCTGGCTGGTGAACCTGACGTCACGGCTCTCAAGATGTCTCTTGATGCGTGAATAGTTTTCGATTATGCCGTTATGGACAACGATGAAGTGTCCCCGGTAAGAGACCTGCGGATGAGCGTTTATCTCATTGGGCTCACCGTGTGTGGCCCAGCGTGTGTGACCCATGGCAACGGAACCGTCGAAATCCTTGCCCACAACCATCTCCTCAAGATCGCGGACCCTGCCGGCACACTTGAAGATCTCTGTCTTATCGCCGTCACTGATGGCAATGCCAGCCGAGTCATAACCCCTGTATTCCAAACGTTTGAGCCCATTGATAACAATATCACGGGCAGGACGTGAGCCTATATAACCTACGATACCGCACATAGAATGATTTCCAGATAAGTTAACGAATATTTTAACTTATAGTTAATCAGAATATTGTGTAGGCAAACTCGAATCTTATGGCCGGGTTGTTGCCGTTAGCCCTGAAGATCACATTTTTTTCAGCTGAGAGGGGGAAGAAGAGCTCCACAGACGGGTTCTCCACCGTTCCCTCCAGGTACTGCTGGACAAATGTTGTGATATTGAATTTGTAATAGTCGCCGACAGTGTCATACCTGCCGTCCATAAAACTGATGTCGTGCAGCAGGTCAGGCACCAGGCGCTCCTTGCCTTCGATGTCGCGGTACCTCAGGTAGATCTGTCCGGGCAACTCCTCCTCGGTATATGTCTCTCCGTCAATGTAAACAGGCGCATAGATCCTCGCCTTGTTGACGGCGATCCGTTCCGTGCCCCTGAATGAGGCAAGTGATGGCAGGTCGAGACGGGTATAGACCCCGTAGTATGTCTGCAGGTATACGGCAGTATCCAGGACAAGATCGTTGACATGCTTCACCTCCTTCTCAGGATCGGCAGTGGTGCGGTCATGGGTGAACCTGTTGTAATTCACCGCCCTCTCGGTGGCAACGAAAAAGTATGAGCGATCGACATCTTCATCATCGTGGTAATAGACTGCAATGGCAAGTGAATTGTCAGCTGCGTTGAGGGTTACCAGCACAGGGTTGGTTTCACTCCTTATCCCAAACCAGAGTCCCTTGAAGAACTCCTTGTAAAAGTTGGTGGCAGGACGAAACTGGGCGGTGTCTCTTAACAGGTACTCTGCAACTGAATTGTCGAGCCTGACAGTATAGAGGGAATCAGCCTTCAGCACGGGCATGGGGTACTCACCCAGGAAGGTGATGGTGTCAGGGTCCTGTCCTGAATAGTATACATCCGGATCGGTAAGCTCCGTACCTGTCTCATAGAGCCTCAGATAGTGCACTGCTGCAGTGTCGCCCGAGACCTTTGCCGTATAGAAGGTGAGGAAGACCGAGTCAATGTTGATGGCTGACCTGCGCAGTGAGTCCATCAGCCTGAGCTGCGTGACAAAGTCACAGTATGTCGAACCGAAATATTCGTCGTATACCCCTCCGGCAATCATCTTGGTACTGTCAGAGGAGAGTGACAGCTCATTGTACATGGTATAGGCTCTCACCCCTACGGTGTCAGTAGCATATATATCAATGAAGTCGTCATCAGGCAGAAGGCCGATGCCGATTCTCGTCGGATCTTTCGCACACGACGACAAGATCATAACTACAAGTACAAGAAGTGGTAATATTTTTTTCAGAAATCCGGTTGCGACGCCGTTATTTCTACTGTTTTGTTGTCTCCAGCAATAGTCTGTCATAAAACTCATTGTAAGCATCAATATAATTCTCCTCGCCCTGGTACTCAAGCAGCGGTTTGCCAAGACCGGCTACCTCTTTCCTGACCTGCTCATCTATCTTGTCACAGCCCATGATTATGCCGTCTGAATTCTCAGCTGCCAGCCTGGTGAGGCTGAGGTAATCAGCATTCTCTCTTATGGCATCCAGGGCGCTGCGCTCGATGCCGTCAGCTTCAAGTTTACCGGTCAGTTCAGGTTTCAGGGGCGTCCTGAAACCGTTGTTGTATACGGAGTAGATGCTTTTAAGCTTGCTGAATACGGGGTCATCGGCATAGAGCTTGCGCAGATAGAGCGGGACAAGCGATGTGAGCCAGCCGTGGCAGTGCACTATGTCAGGACTCCAGCGCAGTTTTCTTACCGTTTCAATGACGCCGCGGGCAAAGAAAATGGCTCTCTCATCATTGTCATCATACTCTTTGCCGGAGGCATCGGCCACTGTATGCTTGCGGTGAAAGTAATCTTCATTGTCTATAAAATAGACCTGCATGCGTGCAGACTGGATGGAGGCAACCTTTATTATCAGAGGATGGTCAGTGTCGTCAATGATAAGGTTCATACCCGAAAGACGTATCACCTCGTGCAACTGGTTCCTCCGCTCATTAATCGATCCATACCGGGGCATGAATGTCCTGATCTCCTTCCCCCTTTCCTGTATGCCCTGCGGCAGGTCACGGCTGATCCTTGAAAGCTTTGTCTCACCAAGATAAGGCATGATCTCCTGTGACACAAACAATACCCTTCTGCTTTGCATTAAAACCTCCCGATATACCTTGATTTGATCAAAGTGCAAAGATAATAAAAAAAATAGAATTAATTTCCAAGCTAAAATTCAACAGGTTACCGGGAAAATGGTGTTATTTTGCATTGAAATGACGGTCCTTATCCTCAACCGGGAGAGGACTCCGGCCAATAACTTGATGCAATGAAGGTATTTGCAACAGGCAAGGAGATCAGGGAGCATTACCGGATACATGAACTGAGGCAGCCCGGGTTCGTGCCCACCATGGGAGCCCTGCACGAGGGTCACCTGTCACTTGCCAGGACTGCCACGGAGCACTGCCGCATGGTTGCCGTAAGCATATTCGTCAACCCCACCCAGTTCAATGACCCTGAAGACCTGGTAAAGTATCCGCGTACGCCCGAGGCTGACCTGCAGATGCTCTCCGGGGTACTCAGGGAAAATGATTTTGTGTTTACTCCGTCGGTGGAGGAGATCTACCCGGAGCCTGACACCAGGCAATTCGACTTCGGAGGCATCGGGGAGGTGATGGAGGGAGCCCACAGGCCCGGTCATTTCAATGGAGTGGCGCAGGTGGTCTCAAGACTGTTTGACATCGTCAGGCCATCGGAAGCATTCTTCGGACAGAAAGACTACCAGCAACTCACGATAATCAGGGAGCTGGCACGCCGTCACTATCCCAGGATTGAGATTGTCGCCTGCCCCATAGTGAGGGAGAGCGACGGTCTCGCCATGAGCAGCCGCAACAGACGGCTGCTGCCCCACCACCGCGAGAGAGCCGGGGAGATATACAGAACACTCATCGCCGCGGCAGCAATGGCTTCTGACTTTGAACCCTCAGAGATAAAGGATTTTGTGGCTGACAGGATAAACATGATACCCGACTTCAGGCTTGAGTACTTTGAAATCGTGGAGGATACAACACTCAAACCGGTAACGTCAGTCTGGGAGTTGTCTCCCGAAAAGAGCTACTACGGCTGCATTGCACTGTGGGCAGGAGAGGTCAGACTCATTGACAATATTGAGATCAGTTTGCGCTGATAGATAAGGTTGTGTATCTTTGCAGCACGGAAACAACACATTCCAGGCAACAATGATGATAGAAGTTCTGAAATCGAAAATACATAACGTAACCGTCACCGGTGCTGATCTCAATTATGTGGGCAGCATCACCATCGATGAGGATCTGATGGATGCTGCAAACCTGGTTGAGAACGAAAAGGTCACGGTACTTAACAGGAATAACGGTGAGAGGCTCGATACCTATATTATAACGGGAGAGAGGGGCACGGGGGAGATCTGCCTCAACGGACCGGCAGCACGCAAGGTTTCTGTGGGAGACGTGATCATTATCATGTCATATGCCATGATTGACTTTGAAGAAGCCAGAACCTTCAGGCCTCATATCATTATTCCCGATACTTCCACCAACAAACTTGTCTGAAGTTGAAGAACGGGCTTAAGCAAACAGTGCGGGCCATTATCTTTCTTGCAATGGCTCTGATACTGCTGTGGCTCTCATTCCGCGACATCGGGTTTCAGGACCTATGGGCCACGCTGCGCAGGGCTGACTACCTCTGGCTGCTACCGGCAGCCGTCATGACCCTGATATCCTTCTTTATCAGGGCACACCGGTGGAACCTTCTCATTGAACCCCTGGGCCGTAAGGGCCGGCTGATAAATGTATACCATGCTGTCGCCACCGGCTACCTGGCCAACCTGATCTTCCCGCGGCTGGGAGAAGTAACAAAATGTGCTGCCCTGAGTGAACGCGAGAAGATACCATTTGACAGGCTGGTCGGAACAATGCTCGTTGAGAGAACCGTCGATATGCTGACAGTGGTGGCCCTGCTCGGACTCACACTGATAGCCGGCAGCACCACAACGGGCAGCTTCCTCTCCGAAAACGTCATTGCACCCTTCAGCGCAAAACTCTCATCATCAGCCATTTCCGCGACCATGATCCTCCTGCTCCTTCTTGCTCTGCTGATCATGGTGGCAGTTCTCTACTTTGCACTGAGGAAAAAGCTCTCTGACAAACCCCTCTTCAAAAAGCTGTACCAGTTTACTGATGGCATCATTGACGGGCTCAAGTCGATAGCCAGGCTCAGGAGGAGGTGGGAATTCATTCTTTACACTGTTCTGCTGTGGGTCGTCTACCTGTTGATGACTTACTTCCCCCTCCTGTGCCTTGACTCCACCGCGGGCCTGGGGCTCGACGGAGGCCTCTTCATCCTGGTCATCGGCAGCTTTGGCATGGCTGCTCCGGTGCAGAGCGGCCTGGGAGCCTTTCACTGGATCGTCTCCCGCGGCCTTCTCGTTGCCTACGGCATCCCGCTGCAGGAGGGACTCGCCTTCGCCACTCTCTCACATGAGTCACAGCTTGTCTTAATCGCCCTCCTGGGAGCAATATCCTTCTTCGCCCTCTTCGGGACCAGAAGAGGGAAGATTTTGCCCTCAGCTGTCATTGACAAGGCAAGCTGATACGATGCTTTTAGTACATTTGTCTGTTGCATAATCCTTTTCCCGATGGCAAAAAGCAAGACTGTCTATGTGTGCCAGAACTGTGGCGCCGAGTCGCCCAAATGGATAGGTCACTGCCCTGCATGCAAGGAGTGGAACACCTACCGTGAGGAGCTGATAACCCTCTCTCCCGGCCCCGGCACTGCCAGGGATATCCCACGGCGCAAGCCCGGGCTGCTCTCCGGTATAGAGGTAAATGAAAGTGACCGCATAACCTCGGGTATAGGTGAGACCGACCGCATTCTGGGCGGTGGCATGGTCAGGGGATCACTGATTCTCATGGGGGGCGAACCCGGTATTGGCAAGTCAACCCTCGCACTGCAGATAGCACTGGCCACAGGAGGAAGAAGAGTACTCTACGTCTCCGGAGAGGAGAGCGAAGGGCAGGTAAAGCTGCGTGCACAGAGGCTGGAAGGCAAAAACGATGCCTGCTTCATCTACAACGAAACGGAGCTGGAGAGCGTGATAGCACAGGCAGACGCCATCAGGCCGGAACTTCTGATAATAGACTCAATACAGACCCTCAGCTCCTCCCTTCTTGAATCATCAGCAGGGTCAGTGTCACAGGTGAGAGAGTGTGCCGCCATGCTGCTGCGCTATGCCAAGGAGTCAGGAGTGCCGGTGATACTCATAGGGCACATCACCAAGGATGGCTCCCTGGCCGGGCCCAAGGTGCTGGAGCATATCGTCGACGTGGTACTCCAGTTCGAGGGTGACGGCAACTACCTCTTCCGCATACTCAGGCCCGTCAAAAACCGCTTCGGATCCACCGCCGAGATAGGCATCTTCGAGATGGGCTCCGGTGGACTGCGCGAGGTGACAGACCCGTCAGAGCTGTTTATACGCCGCGACCGCGATCCCGCCAGCGGAGTCTCCATAGCCGCCACCGTCGACGGTTTGAGACCATTTATGATAGAGACACAGGCGCTGGTCAGCAGTGCCGTCTACGGCACCCCGCAGAGAAGCACCACCGGCTTTGACACACGCAGGCTTAACATGCTGCTGGCCGTGCTCGAGAAGAGAGCCGGATTCCGGCTCGCAGTCAAGGATGTCTTCCTGAATATAGCCGGCGGACTGAAGGTCAGTGACCCTGCCATAGACCTGGCTGTGGTGAGCTCGGTGCTCTCATCCAACCTTGACACACCCGTAGGACAGCACACGGCCTTCGCAGGAGAGGTGGGACTCTCC
>CALMRD010000347.1 GCA_937871625.1 uncultured Bacteroidales bacterium
CAACGACGGCGACGGACAGGTGAATGAGGACGGAGAGGGGTACGTCGACGGCAACCGCAACTGGGGTTACAACTGGCAGCCACCCTATGTACAGCGCGGGGCAGGCAACTATCCCTTTGAGGGCACCGGCATCAGGGCTGTTGCCGAGTGGATGCTGGCCAGGAAGAACATAATCATGGTTTTTGCCTTTCACAACAACGGAGGCATGTATCTCAGAGGACCATCCTTCAAGGCAGCCGGCGAGCTGCCCCAGGGTGACATTGCAGTCTATGACTACCTCGGGAAGAATATTGAGAAGATCGTCCCGGGATATGAATACCTCATAAGCTGGAAGGACCTATACTCGACATACGGCGACTTTACAGACTTCACCAATAACCTTGTCGGGTCATACTCGCTGGTGGGCGAGTTGTTCCAGGCCGAGACGGAGACCTTTGACGGAACGTTCAGAAGAGAGGAGGAGGGAAGGCGGATGTTTGGCGAGGCATCCGAGTCGGAGAGGCAAAGGCTTAAGTTCAACGACAGGGTGACCCAGGGCGAGCTTTACAGTGAATGGAAACCATATAAGCATCCTCTTTACGGCGACATTGAGCTGGGCGGATGGGTGAAGATGAGCTCACGGCTGCCGCATCCTTTCATGCTGCAGGATCTTGTTCACCGGAATGCCTCGGCAGTGATATTTGCCGCCGGCAGCACGCCGAAGATCACCATGGACGTTTTCGAGGTGAAGAAGCTTAACGGCGACCTCTGGAGCGTCAGGGTCAGGCTGTTGAATGAAGGTGCAATGCCGTCAGTAACACACGAGACAATGAAGAACAAGCTATATCCTCCGGATGTGCTGAGTGTCGCCGGTAGCAATGCAAAGGTGGTCAGCGGAGGCCAGCTGACCGATATCTATACCGGCAAGGTCGATTACAAGGAGCATAAGCCTGAGGTTCAGCTCTGCCAGGTGCCTGGATTCGGCAAGGTTGAGTACCAGTTCCTGGTAAGCGGCAGGGGTGATGTGGAGATAAAATTTGCCTCCCGTAAAGCCGGCACCGTCAGCAGGACGGTAGCTCTGAAATAGGCAATAGGCAATAGGCAATAGGCAGTAGGCAGTAGTCTGATTTACTGCGTGATACGCAGATTCTGTATGGATTTTACCAACACTATTCCCTACTGCCTACTCCCTACTGCCTGCTTAAATCGTTCCGAGACCAGCGGTGGCCACTGAAGGTCGAGTGCCTTCAGGGTCTTCAGCACTACGGTGGCCGTGGCATAGAGCTTCTGCCAGTTTTTATCGGCCGGGACAACAGTCCAGGGTATATCATTGCAGCGGTTGAGGACCCTCTCGTATACTTCAAGGTACTCGTCGAAATGCTCCCTGGTGTCCCAGTCGCCGTCCTTGTGCTTCCAGTGCTTCTCCTTCATCTCAACGCGCTCCATAAGCCGCTCTTTCTGTGTCTCCCTTGAGACATTGAGCCAGAACTTGAGCACCTTCGTGCCGTGGTCCTCAAGCATCTTCTCGAAGGTGTTGATGGTCTCATAACGCTTTTCGATGATATC
This sequence comes from uncultured Bacteroidales bacterium, assembly GCA_937871625.1. Lineage (GTDB taxonomy): Bacteria > Bacteroidota > Bacteroidia > Bacteroidales > VadinHA17 > SR-FBR-E99. The sequence goes on from CALMRD010000347.1 coordinate 1,546, forward strand.
TTCGGGGATATATTTACCCACCGTCGGTACCAGTATATCCTCATAGTGAGACCTGATGAACACCTGCAACACCCCCTTCGCGGGGCAGACCTGGTGAACCCTCCAGAGAAAATCATGCGAATACTCGAGATCGGTAGGCTTCTTGAAGCTGTGCACCTCTATGCCAACAGGATTGCAGTATCTGAGCAGCCCCTTGGTGATGCCGTCCTTCCCGGAGGCGTCGGTGCCCTGCAGAACCACTATCATGCTGTATTTGCCCTGGGCGTACATCTTGTGCTGAAGCTCGCCTATCTCCTTCAGCATCTTCTTTGTCTTCTTACTGATCTCGTCCTTGTCCCATTTCTCGTTAAAGGTAGGGTAATCAGATATTTTCATCATAATTCGGTTTGATTAGCACTAATGTAAAATTAAGAATTAAGAATTAGGATTTAAGAAATTTAGCAAAAGAGATGCTGACTTTTTCATTTGTATCAGGTGTCAAATAGTGCTGTCGCATACGAAAGATGAGCCTGTGAACGTTTTATAGGCCAAAATAATACCCCTAAACATGAAAAAAAGTCTCTCTATTTTCCTGTTCCTTATTCTTATTATCTCACTTCAGGTCAGATCGCAGCAGCTGAAGATAGCTGAGGCGGTCAGGTATGACGGAGTAATCACGATTCAGGACCTGCAGCCGGATCAGCCGTCCGTTCATCCTGCTGCCGCACGCGCCATGGCTCGCGGTGAGAAGCCCGGAACCTTTAAAGATGTCAGTTTTAAATATGCCGGCAATGTGAGGGCACTGACGCCCGGGCAGAAGAGCGGCATCAGGCTGAAGCAGGATGGCATCCTGGATCTCACGGCCGGCGCCTTCAGGCCGCATCCCGACTCGGTCTATATTGATCCGGAGAGCGATCTGGTAATGCAGGCAGAGCCTGTCGATGACAACCTGATGATAGCCCTCAGACCACCGCTGTCGGCAGTCTTTGAGGATATCGAGGTGCCGGAGCAGCAGGTACCCGTTACGCTGGCCAACACAGTATCACTTGCCAAAGGTGTGGTGGAGAGTTCACTGCAGCTGAACAACAACTATGCTGTGAATCTGCAGTTCGACAGTGTGACCTTCCTCATTGACAAGGCAGACGATGACTCCCTGACTGTGACCCTGGACGGCCAGATAGTGATTGCCAATCCGCGGGTAGAAGGCAAGTATTCCAAAAACAACGGTTACCGCCTTGTATTCCTTGCTTCAGAGCAGGTTGACATGAAGATATATACCAGCATGAAGCTGCATGAGGAGGTGAAGACTCCAATTTGGGGCACCGAGATAGAGATGTCAGACCTGGGCAAGTGCGAGATAGGTCTCTTCATCCTGGGTACACTGGAGGGCCATGTGACTCTTGCTGTGGAGATACACCAGGGGATAGAGATGGCGATGGGAGCCAGGGGCGGCACCTTCTGGTACATACCGACAAGCATTCACAACGTCTCCACACTCAACTACTGGTGCGATGTTGACTATGAGATAACCTCGCAGATGAAGGCTTTCCTTGGATTTCAGTGTACTGCAAACCTCAAGGTCAAGGGGTATAATGCCCTCGATGTTTATGTAAATGGCGGCATGGAGGGCACGGTGGCTACCGACGGCATGACGCTTGACGCCGATGTAGGGCTGAGGTTAAAGGCTGGCGGAAAGATAGTATCGAAGAAGTTCACACTGCTGGACAGCTACTACTCCCTGTGGAAATACAAGAAGCCCGATTATCACGGATATGATATGGTGATTCACGAGGCATGTGCCTGGGGCGATTATGTTGCGGGTGAGGTGCATAGCCTCGTTCCGGGCAGCAGACCCGGAATACCGGACACTATCCCCTACAGGGGATCACTGACGGTGATCGTCGACCATCCGGTGGGCAGCAACAGTGAATACACCGTAAGTACTGACGGTGAGGGTATCTTCATTGCCAGGGATGTTCCCCTGAAGAATGGAGACAGGGTGATGGTCCGCCTGGCCGGTGTCCCCAATGCCAGTCCTGCCGTTGAAACAACTATACCCTTCAAGGAGATCAGGCTCTGGTCGGCCGATTACTTTGCTGGCCTGGCAGAGGGTTCGGTTGCCGGCTCCAGGAGTAAATGGGCCAGGCTTGCCGCCTCACCGCAGGCAGTTGCACCGGGGGCAGCAGCGGCTCTGGCGGGTAGCTCACCGGCAGACAGGTTCATGGATGTGATACCGCAGCAGGAGGCGGTGAAGCGTATCAATGAGTTCAGGAACAGCCTTACTGTTTATCGCGGCCCGATAGAGTTTGTCACCCAGACAGGTCATACTGCCGTTCTCCGGGGCAACGCACCGCTGGGTACTGCACCGCAGGGCTCCAGGCCTCAGGG
>CALMRD010000348.1 GCA_937871625.1 uncultured Bacteroidales bacterium
AAACTCCCTGAGGCGCGGCTCACGGTCAGAGACCTGCCTGCAGATGGTGTTGTGAACCTTCAGGTTGTTGCCCGGATGATTCTCTTTTTCCTGCTCCATCTTCAGGCGTATGATCTCAGCGACCACCTCATACTCCGTCTTGCTCCGTGTTGTCTGTGCGAAGAGCCATACCGGTCTTTTAAAGTCTATTTTGCCTATGTCATGCCTCCCGGTGACGAGGATGCCCTTTTCACCTGCGGCTCCCAGCAGGCCAATCACTTCGGCATGACCCTCTTTGCCGTATATGACAATCTGCCCCTCCTCTTCCCTTGATACTTTCTGCACCCTCTTTATCTTTTCCTGCATCGAGTGCACAATGGGGCAGGTGGCATCTATGATGGTGATGTTATTCTCCTTCGCCTTCTCATAGGTGGAGGGGGGCTCTCCATGCGCCCTGACAAGCACCTTGCAGTCGCGTAACTGCTCAAACTGCTCATAGGTGATGGTGACCAGACCCAGTCTCTTGAGGCGGTCAACTTCAATGTCATTGTGTACTATCTCGCCAAGGCAGTATACAATATGGCCTGCCTTCAGCGCCTCCTCGGCAATTTTTACGGCGTTTTCCACGCCAAAGCAAAACCCTGAGCCTGGTTCTATGTCAACTTTCATTAATTTTCTGCTTAAAGATCTGCTTAAACCAGACCATCTGTTCTGCGGGTGTCATCTCACTGTTGTCAAGCACCACGGCGTCATCTGCCTTACGCAGTGGACTCATCTCACGTGAGGAGTCGATCCGGTCACGATCATTTATGTTTTTCTCAACTGCAGCATAATCTGCCGGCAGCCCTTTCCCCAGCAGTTCAAGGTAGCGTCGCCGGGCTCTGACCTCGGGGGTGGCGGTCATGAAGATCTTCAGCTCGGCCCCGGGGAAGACCACGGTACCTATGTCGCGACCGTCCATTACGATACCCCCGCCAGCCCCGAGCTCACGCTGCAGCTCGACCAGCTTTGTCCTCACCTCCGGGATGGTGCTGACGGCGCTGACATTGTCAGAGACGGCCCTGTCGCGTATCTCCCTCTCAACATTCTCGCCGTTAAGCACAGTCTCGTTAAAGCCTGTCTCCCTGTTGAACATAAAGGTGATGCTTATCTCCGGAAGGAGTCTGACGACGCTGGCATTATCAGCCATGCCCCCTGAGACTTTGCCCCGCCGGAGACAGTGGAGGGTCACCGCACGATACATGGCACCGGAGTCGATGTAGAGGTAACCCAGCTCAGCGGCTATAGCCTTTGCGAAGGTGCTCTTGCCGCACGACGAATAGCCGTCAACGGTGATGGTGATCTTTTTCTTTTTTTTCATTCGGGCAGCAAAGTTATAACGAAACAGGGTCATTCAGGTTCACCGGCATCACTTTTTAAAGATCATCTCAGGCCTGAGGGTCACTGTCAGGTGGTTGGTGCCCCCCGCGGGATGAAAAGCCTCACGGCCGTAGGCCAGGTCAAAACTCCCGGTCCTGAACCCGAATCCTGCTGAAAAGCCTGATACTCCCGTTCGCTGTTCCAGGCGCATATCCGCCCTCCGGCCATAGTTCAGCCCGAAGCCTATCCAGAAGGAGTCGGCGGGGAGTATCTCCACGCCCAGGATAGCGTGCCTGAGCAGGTTCTCGCCAAAGCCGCCGGCAGGGGTGTCATCCTCAGTATTATAATCATGAGTTAGGTCGGGCTTCTCCAGGTGCCTGATCGTCAGCGAGAAGCTGAAAGGTGCATGCGCCAGCCTCTTTGTCACTCCGGCAATAATCTCCAGGGGAAGAGGCTCACCGCCCCGGCCGGTGTGACTTTTGATCTGAAACCCGGCGTTCCTGATCACTACCCCGGCGTCAAGCAAAAGCCTCTCGTTATGCCAGGTGGCTCCTATGTCAGTACACACTCCCGCGGAGAAGTAGCGTTCAAGATGAGAGAATACCGGTTTGAGGGCAATACCAACAGTGAATGAGGAGTCTAACTGTAATGACCAGGCCACGTTGAAAGCATATTCGGCAGCGGTAAAGGTGCCGGTAATGTTACCTGCAACATCGGCCCCGGTGAAACGTCCGTAGCTGATGAAGCTCACCCCGGCGGCAAATGTCCCCCGCCTTTCAGTATCCATGGCCCATGATGCATGGCCGTAGGTTATCCCCGCAAACCAGGTGGAGAAGCTGAGCGAGATATCATTGTCCATAGAACCACGGAGCAGGGCCGGGTTCCAGTAGGGGAGGCTCAGGTCATCGCGGTCACGCGAGACGGTGATGCCTCCTGTGGCTGTGGCAAAGGCCGAGTGGCTGAGATTCAGAAACTCATAGGTATTGTCACCCCCGGTCTGTCCGCTGAGCGGCAGGAGAGTGACAAACAGAATGAGCAAAAAAGCCCTTAGCCTCATTTCCTGACAGATTGAAGACAAACATACATAAAATCAGCCTATTTTTCATTGGAAAACTGAGAGCAGGAGCTACACCCCGATACTCAGGGAAAAGAAGACTCCCGGTTAAGCAGGGTGCGAAGGTTGATAATTCGGGCTGCATCATGCACTTCTGCCGGCAAGGTCGACCCCGGCGACGGAACTCTTTTTCTTTTCGGCCTGCGAAAGGAACAGGCCTGCAATGACTATCATCATGCCAACACCGTTCCTGAGGGTCAGCCTGTCACCGATGATGAGAAACGCAAAGAGGGCAGTGAATATGGGGATCAGGTTGCTGAAGATGTTGGCGCGCGAGATGCCCAGGTGCCTGACAGAGTATGCGAAGAGAACGAATGCACCGCTGGAGGCAAAAATGGCCAGCAATACAATGGAACCGAAGCTTTCGGCTACAATACCTGTGGAAAGCAGCTTCCTGAGATCGAATATCAGGAAGAGAGGCAGAAACATGATGATACCTATGGTATTCTGTATATTGACAATACTGACCGGGTTATACTGTGTTGCCAGCCTGTGCAGGACCATATTGTATCCTACCGCGGCGATGACAGCCAGGACCAGCAGGGCCAGTCCTTTTATGCTCATCGCCACTCCTCCTCCGCTGCTGGTGATGAATATCATCACTCCGGCAAATGAGATCAGCACACCCAGATAGTTGACGGGTCTGAGCTTCTCCCGGTATATTATCCATGCAAAGATGACAGCAAAGACCGGGATGGTGGATATGATCACCGAGCCTACCGTTGAGGAGACATAGGTAAGCCCGAAACTCTCGCCGAGGAAATAGAGGAAAGGCTCGAAGAAGGCAAGCAGCAGGAAGTATTTGCGGTCGGCCTTCCTGACACCGGTAAAGCCATGGGTGATCCACAGGTAACCAGAGAGAAAGAGCGAGGCAATGCATAACCTTATAAATACAATGGTTATAGGGTCATAATGCCTGTTGGCGATCTTGAACCAGACGAACGAGAATGACCAGAAGATCATTGACAACACCAGGGCTGCGTAGGGTCTGCCTTTCATTTTAAGCTTCCGCGGACAATAATCCGGCGGGCGAAGTTAATTCAATATTTCAAGATCCTGTCCAAAGAAAATCATATCCTTCAGCATCAGGTGACACTGCCGGTGTTGCAAGTTCGACCATGCCGGAAATGAGTCCGCCGTTGAACGTACAATGTACTGATGAGCAGTTGAATAACAGGCATAGATCTTTCGACCGTGCTGGCAAAATCTGTAATCTGTCTGTTGCGGGCATGGTTTTATTGTTATATTTGCCACTTCAACAGTGAGACGAGATATGAAAGGAATCAAGATCGTTGTTCTGGCTAAGCAGGTACCTGACACGCGCAATGTGGGTCCTGACGCCATGAAAGCTGACGGCACGGTCAACAGGAGTGTTCTGCCGGCCATCTTCAACCCCGAGGATCTGAATGCGCTGGAGCAGGCGCTTCGTATCAGGGAGCAATATGAAGGAACTACCGTTACGGTTCTCACCATGGGGCCGGGCCGTGCAGCCGAGATCATCCGCGAGGGGCTCTACCGCGGTGCCGATGACGGGGTGTTGCTGACCGACAGGGCTTTTGCCGGTTCTGACACGCTGGCCACATCGTATGCCCTGACGCTGGCCATCCGCAGGCTGGAGCCCGACCTGGTTATCGGGGGGCGTCAGGCCATTGACGGTGACACCGCGCAGGTGGGTCCGCAGATAGCGGAGAAGCTGGGATGGCCGCAGGTGACATATGCCGAGGAGATGCACTTTGAGAATGATA
>CALMRD010000349.1 GCA_937871625.1 uncultured Bacteroidales bacterium
CCGGCCAGTTATTGCAGTCATTAACCCTGTAAGCCCATCCGGAACCGTCAGTCTGGTTAAAGTGGATGCAGTTTTCAGTTATGTCTTTCCAGGCCCAGTCATAGTCCCAGGGTGGTCCCGAATGTATCAGACCTCCATTACTGTTCTTATCCTTGTAATAGAACCGGCTTTTCTTGTAGGCATCCACATTTCGCGATAATTCGCCCAGGATGAAGTAGTCGACAAATGAATTCACATCCAGGTATGCCCGGTACCCTGTTGCACGGTCCTGAAATCCGGCGCTGTAAAGGATTCTTTCAAATGAATCGGCAAAACCCTTCAGATAATTTTTCTGTGTTGTTGTCAAATCGTCAGGGGCAGGATCATAATAAACAAAATAGACTTTGGTACCGGATCTGTTCAGAGGGGAATAATTGCTCATCCAGCTGTTGGAGGCATCATAATAATCATTCACGAATATGTAACCTCCTGTGAGGTCATCCCCTGAATTTTCATCGGGATTAAGCCTGGCAATGTTAACACGGTTCTTATCCTGCTTTATTTTTTCACCGAGAAGGTAAATTCCCTGGTATTCACCATTGAGCACTAATTCGCAATGTGCAGTCCTGGGAGCATAATGTCCCATTTTCCTGAAAAGTTCAAATGCAAGGACATTACGGAGGAATACCTTGTCATTATAGTTTGCCGTGAGTATCCAGTCGTTTTCTTCGGGCATGTTCAAAACAGGAACGTTAAGATTATTGCCTGCATCATCACGTGTTTCAAATCCATAGGGCTTTTGAGGCAATGATGCAGAATAACGGCCTCTGATTTCAATCCCTGCTTTACCTGAATAAATGTTACCCGGATCATTGACATCAGTTGTCTGTCCCTCTCCGTTGAAGATTATTTTCAAATCGGCTGTAATTTTCGGCTCATCAGGGATATCCGCACCCCCGGGGGTATTGATTACAACAACCGGGAGATTTGATGTCAGTTGTGAATAGGCAGAGATAAAGGAGCCGGCCAGCAAAACAAGGAATATGATCAGATCTTTTTTCATCATGGGAATAAAAATACTTTTATCTTTTTACTTTTGTCTTTTATCTTAATAAATTCTTCATATGAGAACGATATATAATTCCCTCGTATTACTCACCCTGTTTTTTATTACACAACCTGTTGTTTCCCAGTATCTTGCTCCCACACAGAAGGGCTTCACCCGGCAAGATACGCTTCGAGGCTCCATTACCCCTGAACGAGCCTGGTGGGACCTGACCTACTATCATCTTGATATCGCGGTAAAACCATCCGACAGTACTATCTATGGCACTAACACCGTGATATATAAAGTCATAAAGAGTGCTGACGTTATGCAGATCGATCTGCAGCCCCCGCTTGAATTGCTTAAGGCAGAACAAAGCGGGAAATCACTTGGCTTTTCCAGGGAAGGTAATGTCTATTGGATCCGCATGACCGAAAATCAGGAACCAGGGAAAATCTACTCCGTTGTTCTCAGTTACGGAGGAAAACCCAAAGTGTCGCGCAGGCCTCCATGGGAAGGAGGAATAACCTGGAAATATGATAAGAACAATCTGCCTTTCGTTGCTTCCTCATGCCAGGGTGACGGAGCAAGCCTCTGGTGGCCCTGCAAGGATCATATGTACGATGAGCCAGACAGCATGCTGATCAGTGTAAATGTGCCATCAAACCTGATGGATGTCTCAAACGGACGGCTACTCAGCGTTATCAGGCTGAAGAACAATACAACAACCTGGAACTGGTTTGTAGCCAACCCCATCAATAACTACGGTGTTAATATAAATATAGGGAATTACGCACACTTCTCGGAGATCTTCAATGGAGAGAAGGGTAAGCTGACATGCGACTATTATGTTCTTAAGGAAAACCTTGAGAAAGCAAGGATACATTTTAAACAGGCCCCTATGATGCTATCGGCATTTGAATACTGGTTCGGGCCCTATCCCTTTTATGAAGATGGTTATAAACTTGTCGAGGCACCCTATCTGGGGATGGAACATCAGAGCTCGATTACCTACGGCAATGGTTACCAGAACGGATATCTTGGTGTCGATCAGAGCGGTTCGGGATGGGGTGATAAATTTGACTTTATTATTATACATGAGTCAGGTCATGAATGGTTTGCAAACAGCATTACTTATGAGGATATTGCCGACATGTGGATTCATGAGAGCTTTATCAATTACTCCGAGAACCTTTATGTGGAATATTATTATGGCAAGGATGCCGGAGCCGAATATGCTGTCGGTACCCGCAGGAACATAAGAAATGACAGGCCGGTAACAGGTAATTACAATGTAAATACGAGCGGTTCGGGTGATATGTATTCGAAGGGAGGTAATA
>CALMRD010000350.1 GCA_937871625.1 uncultured Bacteroidales bacterium
TTCCCGTGATTTTGAGGATAATCTGGTTGAATCGGGTTTGCTGTTTTGCCCTTTAAGTATGGTTGAATTTATTACGACATTCACAGCAGTATGATTTACAAACAGGTTCTCATTAAAATATACACTCCCAGCATTTATCGGCGCCAGTCCAAAACCTCCCCTGACAGGTATTATCAGGGATCCGAACAATATGATGAAGAAGAGAGTAGCAGGCACTTTGTAGCGCATGGTGTCGGGACTTGAGAATCTTTTACCGATAAAACGCGTAAATAATAACCCAAAAAGTATTGTTAATAAAATAACAATGAGAGCAACAATAATTATTTTCCCCGTGCTGACCGATGCCGCTGCCTCCTGAGGTGTATTAAGGTAAAGAAGAGGTGTATAATCCATGCGGAAACCGCAGTAGGAATATAATTCTGCATCAGCCACTATTATGGCTGATGAGATTATGAGAATAACCCATGTGTATATCCTGACAAAGTGCCTGTACCATTCTCCTTTGATCCATATAGATGGGAGCAGTACCAGTATCGGAATAGCAAGAATATATGCCGTGACTGAAATATCCAGTTTAATTCCGTGATAAAATGTGCCTGCCAAAATTCTGAAACTTTGAAGGGTAGCTTCCTCGTGGTGTATAATTATAAAATAGAATCTGGCAAAAACAAAAAAAAGCAACCAGAAAAAGGTGTAAATTAATAGTGCTGTAAGTTTTCTTTTCATATTCGTTCAGAAGCTTTGCGGAGAGTCCCGGACTCCCTGGTGTTTAAAAAGAAGAGCACAAGTGACCCTGTAATTATAATCATACCGGCTATTGTAAGCCATTCGGGATTCTCGCCCGGGACTATCAGCCAGCTCAGAACAGCTCCAACAACAGGAATAATGAATTTCCAAAGGTTAAGTTCCGATACCGTTACGCCCGGGCGTTGAAGCAGTCTGAACCATAATGAAAATGCTGTCGCCGACATAAAGCTCAGCCACAGCAGGTCGAGCCAGTAAACAAGTGGGCGGTCAGTGTGCACCGTCCCTTCGACCGGCAAAGATATCAGGTACAGGATCAACCCACCTGTACCTATTGTGGCAGAGCTTAGAACCAGTGGATTCATTCCCTTGCTTTTCAGTGATACTATAACATTGCTTACGGCTGTTGCAATATTGGCTCCAAGAATCAATATGACTCCAATGAATTCGATCAGTGTACCAATTTTTAATGCCTGACGGCCGGCACTGATCAGAATTACTCCGGAAATGCCGAATATAATCGTGATAATCTTTTGCCTGGTAAGCCTCTCTTCCTCATGCATCATAGCAGCCACAACTGCTGTCACAAGGGGTTGTGAACCGACTATTACTGCACCCAGGGCTCCCGGAACAAGGTCCATCCCAAGATAAAACAGGGAATAATTGATCAGGGTCTGTAGAACAAGCACCCAGGCTACCACCTTCCAGTATTCCCTGATCATTTGTATGTAAAGTGACGGTTTTACCGTAAAAGGAAGGATCATTAGTCCTGAGATCATAAACCTTTGACCCGCAAAGTGAAGAGGAGTATCATATTGAAGCCCCAGTTTGATGCCCGCATAGGCAGTTGACCAGAGAAGACAGGCTATTACCGCCCAGAAAATGGTATTTCTTTTACTGTACACCCTTAGCAAATCAAGCCGCAAATATCAGAAAAAAAATCATTTTACCATTATATTCCAGTCA
>CALMRD010000351.1 GCA_937871625.1 uncultured Bacteroidales bacterium
GACGGGATAAATGCACCCTGGACATCGGGCAGGATACCGAAACTGTAACAGGATTTGCGATTTGCGAGTTGCGAGTTGCGAATTAAAATTAGCGATTTTAGCTGTTAAACGCTGATATTCAATAAACAACGCCCCCGATTTGCCAGCCGGCTGTCGGGGGCTTGATTATTTGCGAATTGCGATTGTCGATTGTCGATTCTATTAAATTCGGAAACTGAAAATCGAGAATGTCACTACTGCCTACTGCCTACTGCCTGCTCCCTAGAATCTCTTGGTATACGCATGACAATACGGTGTCTTGCCATTGCGGAAGTAGTAATCCTGGTGGTACTCTTCCGCGGTGTAGAACTCTGATGCCTTTGTCACCTGCGTGGCAACCTTCAGGCCTTTCTCCTTCAGCAGCCCAATATATTTGAGGGCTATCTTCTTCTGCTCCTCATTCTTGCAGAAGATCTCCGACCGGTACTGGTCGCCGATGTCCGGGCCCTGTCTGCCGACCTGTGTCGGGTCATGTATCTCGAGGAACAGTTTGAGAAGCTTCTCGTACGATGTCTTCCTGGTGTCATAGGTAACCTTCACCGTCTCGGCATGGCCTGTGTTACCGGCGCTCACCTGCCGGTAAGAGGGATTTTTCACATGTCCGCCGGTGTATCCTGACTCCACGGCAACCACTCCCGGCTCCTTCTGCAGGAAGTATTCCACTCCCCAGAAGCATCCGCCGGCAAAAAGAGCTGTGCCGTAATTGCCGGGACCAATTACTTCCGGAACAAAATCAATCGATACCGAGTTGACGCAGTGACGGGTGTTTTTCGCGGTGAAGCCCTCTCCTTCGAAGACATGTCCAAGGTGACCTCCGCATGAGGCACAGACAATCTCTGTCCTCATGCCGTCAGCATCCTTCACCCGCTTTACGGCACCGGTAATCTCATCATCGAAGCTGGGCCAGCCGCACCGGGCATCGAACTTGGCATCGGACCAGAACAGTGCATTACCGCACTGCTTGCAGAGGTAGGTTCCCTTGTCGTTGAACTTCTCGTACAGTCCCGTGAAGGGATATTCGGTAGCCTTACGGATGATGACCCTCTCCTCGTCGGCTGTCAGGTCATTCAATGCAGGCCTCTCCTGTGATTTCATTTCGTTTTCTGTTGTAAGCATGGTAAAAGCTATAATTATGGTATAAAACAGACGTGATTTCATGACACTTGTTTCCCGAATAACAATCAAAAGGTTTAAAGGTTTTTAAAAAATGCTCATTATCAAATAATATTATGGCATAAATGTTGTTTTAAAAATAAAGTTATTTTTGTGTCGGACTTAAAGGCAGATACCATGAAAAAAATTGGTCTTATAGTTGTTTTTGCTTTCCTGGCTGCGATTGCGCTCAGTTCATGCAACCGCCAGGTATGCCCTGCATACGCCAGCAACGATAAAGACATCACGGAACAGGCAGGCTGACAAATGCCACTGTTCGTCTGCCAGTCTTGATATTTGCGGCATCCTGAATATGAGATTTTGGCATCTTATACTATTTCTTTTACTGTGTGCTCCGCTTGCAGCGCAGGGTGATCTTGATCCTCAGAACCGTCTCTTCTGGCGCAATGAGAGGTCAGTCGGTGCCGCACTCAACTCTGACGGCTGGTCGGTGATCTACCGTGACCTGCGTCAGATAAAACCATACCACCGCTATTTTATTGAAGGCAGCGTTGAGGGATTCAGACATCCCAAGGAGACCAGGCTTACAAACTATTATTTCCAGGGCACAGGCTCCTTTGTCTTTGGCAAGCTCAACTCCACCTGGACCGTGGGTGCCGGGGCAGGATACCAGCAGGAGATTTTTGGCAAGCATGACCTGGGTGGTGTCTCGGTAAGCTGGTTTGGTGGCGGAGGTGCGACGGTTCTGTTCGCCAAACCCATTTACTACAAGATCGTTGTGTTTCTGCCCGACAACTATTACACCATTGAGGAGCAGAAGTTTGATCTGACCATACACCAGCCCCTTGACATCATGAGCAAGTCGTCACCTTTCAAGGGCATCAATGAGATCAAGGTCTACCCCGGGCTCTATGCCCGCGGCGGGTTCAGCTTCGAGTACAGCAAAAACGACAGGCTGACGCACGCCATCGAGGTGGGGGCCTCCCTGCATGCCTTCACCAAGACGATTCCCATTATGGCCAGTGATGACAACAAACAGTTCTTCCCTTCAATCTTTGTAAGTTACCGGATCGGCATGATTCTCGATCCTGTAAACCCCGGCTCAATATTCGACCTCTTCCGCCGTCGCCGGGCAGAATAATTTATACTCCTCTTTGTCCTCTCCTTTTTATTTTGTACCTTCGCACCGCATTTCAATAACCTTATTAACTATTTAACAATGGCAAAGATAAAAGTAGCTATCAACGGATTCGGAAGGATAGGTCGCAATGTATTTAAGCTTGCATTTGACAATCCGGACATTGAGTTTGTGGGGATAAACGACCTCACCGATACAAAGACACTTGCTCACCTTCTCAAATATGACAGTACACAGGGTCAGTACCCCGGAGTCACCTATGATGATCAGAATATCATCGTCAAGGGTGACAAGATAAAAGTGACTGCAGAAAAGAACCCTGCAGCAATTCCATGGGAGTCGACACCCGACATCGTAATTGAGTCAACCGGCATTTTCACGGTGAAGGAGAGTCCCAAGGGAGGTTACGGTGACCATCTCAAAAACGGCGCCAAAAAGGTTATTCTCACTGTTCCTGCCAAAGATAACATTGACGCGATGATTGTTGTGGGTGTAAATGATGATGCGCTCAAGCCTGAGCACGCATGTGTATCAAATGCTTCATGCACCACCAACTGCCTCGCTCCTGTGGCTAAGGTCCTCAATGACAGCTTCGGCCTCGAGCTCGGCTACATGACAACCATCCATTCATATACCAACGACCAGAGGATACTCGACCTGCCACACAAGGACCTCCGCAGAGCCAGGTCAGCAGCCCTCTCCCAGATCCCCACCACCACCGGCGCAGCCAAATCAGTCGGCAAAGTGATACCTGAACTGAAGGGCAAACTCGACGGTATCTCCGTCAGGGTCCCGACCCCGACAGGCTCACTCGTTGACCTTGTTGCAGTGCTGAAGAAGGCCGCCACGAAAGAGGAGATCAACGCAGCCATGAAAAAGGCAGCCGACGGTCCTATGAAAGGCATCCTCGAGTACACCGAAGACCCCATCGTCTCAGTGGATGTCATTCACAACCCGGCCTCCTCGGTCTTTGATGCCCAGAGCACCATGGTCAACGGTAACATGATTAAGGTCCTGTCATGGTATGACAATGAGTGGGGCTACTCAGCCAGGTGCCTCGACCTCATCATGATGATGGGCAAGATGCTCTGAAAAAATATAACGCACTTAAGCAAAAATAAAGACGTCCGGAAAGGGCGTCTTTTTTTTGATTGAAGGGAGATGGGTTAAGGCAAATGAGATCAGAGTACCATCTGAACATCCATATTCACGCCGGCAGAGTCACGGTAGTGCTCTCCAAGTTCATGCATTGACTCATCATCCTCCTCATAAAGCCATGTGATGCGTACGCGGTACTGTGGCTGACGGTATCCGCTCAGCATCCTCAGAACATCACGCAGGGCCTTTGAAGACCCGCTGTTTATGTACTCAAGAAAGATAACCACCCGAAGCTGGGTGAACCTCTCAAGGTGATTCCTGATCCACTCCTCGAGAGGAGTGTAGATCACCTCGGGCCTCTCAGCTATCGACCTGCCGGTGATGCTGAGGATATCCTCCTCCGGATCGTATGTTATCCTCGGTATGTTGTTTGAACCCGCCTGAATTATCTCAATGCTCATGGCAATCAGTGTTATTCAGATCCTTCAGAATACAATTAAACCATATTTATCATTCATACCGCAATGCCTCAATAGGATCAACCGACGAGGCCTTAACGGCCGGGAAATAGCCTGATGCCACCCCGACAATAAAGCAGGCCAGCACGCCTCCAATAACCCAGACCCATGGAACAGTGAAGCTGGAGCCCATTCCCAGCGACACAAGGTTGCCAATCAGGATGCCCGCCAGGATGCCAAGCAAACCTCCCAACTGCCCTATAATCACAGATTCATAAAGAAACTGCTGCCTTATGACCGACTTCCTGGCTCCCAGAGCCTTGCGAACTCCTATCTCACGAGTCCGCTCAGTGACCGATACCAGCATTATGTTCATCAGTCCCACTGCAGCACCGAACAGCGTTATGAGCCCGATGATCGTAGCTGCAAGCGTGACATACTTTATGTTTTCCATCAGCATCTGAATGATGGAATCACTCTTCTGAATATTGAAATCCGACTCGTCGCGGGGATCAAGGTTCCTTACTATGCGAAAAATGCCTTCAGCCTCACTGGCCATCATGTCGAGACTCACCGACTTATACGGCATGACGCCGATGTTGTAGGTTATGTTGGGGCGCGAAAAGTACTGCCTGGCAGTGGTGACAGGTATGACAGTGCTCTGATCACTGCCCATAAAACTGCTACCCTTTGACTTCAGCACACCGATCACTGTCAGCTTCAATCCGGGCAGGCTTATATCCTTGCCCAGCGGATCTACCCCCGGAAAGAGGAATTTGACTATATCCTGCCCTATGATCACCACGTGCCTGTTACTGCTGAGATCATCCGGTGAGAAGTTACGACCCGATTCCAGTTCGTGGCCCGCAAAAGTGAGATAGTTCTCGTCAGATCCGAGAATCGATATATTCGGATTGGTCTTGTTGTTCTTGTACCTGTATTCAGCCAGGCCGGAAGCATTGAACGACACCGATACCCATGCAGGCTCCCTGAACTTCTCCTTGAACTCCATGGCTTCCCGGAAGGTGATCTGAGAGTAGTTCCGCTGTCGTATATGCTGGTTGCCAATCTGCACCCTCATTGAACGCGATGTTATAGAGAATGAGTTGGCCCCCATCATCGTAAACTGCTCTGTAAGTGTACTCTTCAGTCCGTCGATCGCCGTCAGGATCCCAACAAGGGCCATAATCCCAAAGGCAATAATGGCCATCGTAAGTATCGCCCTTACCCTGTTCGACCGTATTGCCTTGAATGCAACCCTGATGTTCTCATAAAATAAGGTGACCCTGTTCACACTCTTCCTCCGGAATTTAATAAGGAACTAAGATACAGCTTTTATTAATTTCTGCTTACGGGATGGCCAAAATGATGATTCCGGGGTCATATTTAAAGAATTAGTTGTATATTTAATTTCTTAGTTATACATTTGCAGTACAGAATCAGAATTTAATGGAGATAAGGGAACTGACAAAGGCTGAAGAGGAGGTGATGCAGATCCTGTGGCGTATAAAAAAAGGCTTCATAAAGGATCTGCTGGAGAAGTTTGATGAACCCAGGCCCGCTTATTCAACTGTAAGTACCATTGTCAGGATTCTTATTGAAAAGGGCTTCATTGATTACAAAGCTTATGGGAGGACACACCAGTACTTTCCGGTCATATCAAAGGATGATTACCGGAAGAGCCGGTTAAGCAGTCTGGTCAGGAACTATTTTTCAAACTCATACCAGAAGATGGTAAGCTTTTTTGCCCGTGAAGACTCTCTGACCATCAAGGATATGGAGGAGATCATGGAGATGATGAAGAGAGAAGAGGATAACCGAAATCCGGAAAGATGAGCACTCTTTTTATATACGCGGTTGAGAGCAGCATCTGCCTTGCACTGCTCTGGGTGTTCTACCTGCTGTTTCTGCGGAATGATACTCTTCACGCCAGGAACCGCTGGTTTCTCATTGCTTCTATGATATTTTCCGCTGTGGCGCCGCTGCTTGAGATAAATATTGATCTTGCCGGTCCGGTTATGCCTCCGGGAGGAGTGGCTTCACTGCTCCTGCCCGAGACTGTGGTTACTCAGGCATCCACAGGAGGCCATACTCTCTCACTGATTGAACTGCTGTCACTCTTTTACCTGGCAGGGCTGATCATTTCAACCGCAGTGATGATCTCATTCCCCGTGTGGTTGGGAAGACTGTTCTTTTCAGGTAACCGGGTGGGCAGTGTTATCAGGGTACCTTCTTCTGATCTGTTATGCTTCTCAGCCTTCGGGTTTGTCTTCATCAGCAGTTCTGTGCCGGACGACCGGGCTCAGCGAATGATAAGCCATGAGATGAAGCATATCCGGCTCGGACATCACAGGGACCTCCTGCTCACCGGCTTCATCACCGTACTGCAGTGGTTTAATCCTGCCGCCTACCTGGTCTGTCGCTCCCTCAAGGCCTTGCATGAATATGAAGCTGACAGCAGATGCCTGACAGATGGGGAGGATATCAGTTCGTACCAGGCGCTGCTCCTTTCATCCGTATTCAGTTCCCCGGTAACTCTGTTTTCAAACAGCTTTTCAAAATACTCACTCCTTAAAAACCGATTTACCATGATGACCAAGAAAAGAACCGGAGGCCTCGCCTCCCTCAAGATGGCAGTGGCACTGCCGGTTGCAATTATGCTGCTGTTCGTCTTCTCATGCAAGGACCGCAGCGGAGCAAAAACTGAGGCTGCACCTGCAGTTACAGAGATAGAAGCTCCTGCAGAAGTATTCACTGTTGTGGAGGAGATGCCTCTGTTTCAGGATGATACCACCCACCATGCATTTATGAACTGGGTTATGTCCAACATTAAATACCCCGAGGAAGCCGCGAAACAAGGAATTCAGGGAAGGGTTATGGTGCAGTTCATTGTTGATGAGCAGGGTAATGTAACCGAGCCTACAGTTGTTCAGGGGGCTGATCCGCTCCTTGATCAGGCAGCTCTTGATCTGATTGCCAAAAGCCCGCAGTGGACTCCGGGCCGCCAGCGCGACGTGCCTGTAAAGGTTTCAATGACCATACCGATAAATTTCGCCCTTAACTGACAGGGAAAGCATGTCAAAAAGAAAGAGGTCTGATGGCCTCTTTTTTTTTCACCCTATCATTTTTATACCTTTGCCCGTGTGAAACCCGTATCTATTGGATATACAAACATCTGTCAAAATGATTTTTCAATTATGCGGGTTCTATCCGACTTTTAAATTAACATTTGCGGATGAAACCGGGTTATCCATCCCTCAGAAAGAGAACCGACGCCTTTGCTCTCCTTGGCAGCGCGATGCGTGAAGCTGCTGCCGGCGCTGTTGCCGGTTATGCAGGATCATTTGCACAACTGATAGACTCGGTTCATCTCTCCAACCCCTGGTTTACCCCTGAAAATGTAAGACTGGCTCTCTCCTCTCTCGGCAACGCGCTGGCACCGGAAAAGCTTGACCGCTGGCTCTCTGCCTATCCTGAGCTCAATGCAGAGCACGACACTGCAACCGTAGGCGTGGTGATGGCCGGCAACATACCGTTGACAGGCTTCCATGACCTGCTCTGCGTGCTCATCACCGGCAACAGGCTGCAGGCCAGGCTGAGCAGCAAGGATGATCTCCTCATCAGGGCTGTGACGCAGACGCTGACAGACATTGAGCCGGCATTCAAACCTTTCATACAGCTCACCTCGGACAGGCTGATGGAGTTCGACATGGTCATAGCAACCGGCAGTAACAACACATCCAGATACTTCGAATACTACTTCCGGAATACTCCCTCCATTATCCGCCGCAACCGCAACAGCATGGCAATCATTGACGGTACAGAGACAGACAGAGAGCTTGCATTGCTGGGAGATGACATCTTCCCCTATTTCGGGCTGGGCTGCCGTAATGTCTCAAAGCTCTTTGTGCCCGAAGGTTATGATGTAACTGCGCTACCCCGGCACTGGGGCAGGTATGCCTCCCTCCTCTCCCACTACAAATATGCAGTGAACCTTGACCACAACAGGGCGGTGATGACAGTCAACAGGGAGCCATTTGCTGACGGCGGATTCATACTGCTCAGGAAGTCGGCCTCACTGACGCCTCCCCTGGGGGTACTGCACTATGAGTTTTATGATGATCCCGCCGTGCCGTTGAGAGAGGCAGAAGCGCACAGAGATGCCCTGCAGTGTGTGGCAGGACACGGTCATCTTTCGTTTGGAACAACGCAACAGCCCGAATTATGGGATTATGCAGATAATATAGATACTGTCCGGTTCGTTCTAAAAATAAATAGCATTCTGTGAATGTATATTAAAAAATATTAAATTGCACAGTTTGAAAAAGTGAGAGATATGGTTTACAGGTTTGTGGTGTTATCTGATGAGGATGAAGCATTTATAAGGGAGTTCGAGTTTCTCGAGAGCCAGAATCTGCTTGATTTTCACAATGCCCTCCAGGAAGAGCTCGAGTTTGACAGATCTCAGATAGCCTCCTTTTACATGGCTACTGACAACTGGGAAAAGGAGGAGGAATTTACTCTCTTTGACATGGGTGCAGGCTCATCGACGATGGAGAACGCCATTCTGGAGGATATCATATTCCGGAAAAACCAGAAGCTCCTCTATGTATTTGACTTTTTCAACGACAGGGCTCTCTTCATTGAGTATGTGGGTGAGGTAAAGGAGGAAGATGACAGGGAGTATCCTGTGTGTACGACATCCAAGGGACTGCCTCCCAAGCAGGTCACCTTTGGAGGTGTCTCCCGCAAGAAATACAACAACCTGGTAGTTACTGATGATGACGACGATGATGTTGATGATGAGGTTGTTGATGACGAAATCTTCTTCAATGCCGACGATGAGGAGGACATGTCGGAGTTTGACAGTATCGAAAGCATGGATGAGGATGACATTTAGCACCCCTCTCCTGCAGATCAGATGAAAAACACCCTTGTTGTCCTGCCCGGCCCTACCGGGGCGGGAAAGACTGAGTTTGCCATAGAGCTGGCCAGTCGTCTCGGCTGCAGCATCATCTCATGTGATTCAAGACAGTTTTACCATGAAATGAAGATCGGCACCGCGGCCCCGTCCGATCAGCAGCTCTCCAGGGTCAAACATCATTTCGTCGCTTTTCTTTCAGTAACAGACTATTACAGCATCAGCCTCTTTGAGCGTGACGTTCTCGCCCTTTTACCCTTTCTCTTCGCGGAGAACCCGGTGGCAGTGATGACCGGGGGCTCGATGCTCTATATGGATGCCGTCTGCCATGGAATGGATGACATCCCTGACACCGACCCGAATGTAAGGCACAAATATGCCGGCATCTACGAGAAGGAGGGTATCGCCGCCCTGCGCATGGCCCTGAAGCTGGTTGATCCGGAGTATTATGCCCGGGCTGACCTGCAGAACCCCCGCAGGCTGCTGCGTGCCCTGGAGATAACAGAGAGCACGGGGAGGCCCTACTCCTCCTTTCTGACGGCAACAGCCAGGGAACGTGATTTCGCCATTGTGAAGGCAGGAGTGACCCGTGAGAGAAGTGAGCTGCACGCTATTATTGACAGGAGAGTCGACCGCATGATGGAACAGGGGCTGGAGCAGGAAGCGGCATCGCTGATCGGCTACCGCCACCTCAATGCTCTCAGGACCGTCGGCTACCGTGAGATGTTCAGCCTATTCGACGGCGCGATCACACGTGAAGAGGCCGTCTCCCTGATAAAGAGAAACACGCGGCGCTATGCACGCAGACAGTTGACATGGTGGAGAAAAGAGAGGGAGATCACCTGGTTTGATGCCTCTGACCATGAAAAGATAATCGACTGGATTTATGCTCAGCTCGCTCTCTGAAGCCTGTTTCAGACAGGCTCCCTGAGCCTGCGTATTACCTCAACCGGATCGGATGATGAGAAGACGGTGCTGCCCGCAACCAGCACATCCACGCCGGCATGCACCAGTACCGGGGCATTCTGCAGGTCTATCCCGCCATCGACCTCGATCATGACATCGTACCCGCCCTCATCGATCATGCTTCGCAACTCCCCTATCTTGTTGATGCTTCCGGGGATGAATGTCTGACCACCGTAACCGGGGTTGACCGTCATCAGCAGCACCATATCTATATAGGGAAGAATATCCTTCAGGAGCATCACCGGTGAGTGGGGATTGAGAGTGACACCTGCTTTCATACCCAGCCTCCTGATCTCCGTCACTGTACGGTGAAGGTTGTGGCAGGTCTCATAATGCACTGTAAGGTTCGTTGCACCGGCATCCCTGAAGCGCTCAAGATACCTGTCAGGGTCAACGATCATCAGGTGAACGTCGAGAGGCTTGACGGAGAGGTCGCGTACAGCCTCCACTACCGGGAAACCGAATGAGATGTTAGGCACGAACACTCCGTCCATGATGTCAAGGTGCAGCCAGTCGGCAACACTGTCATTGATCATCTCAACTTCAGAGGCAAGGTTTGCAAAGTCGGCGGCAAGAAGAGAGGGGGCGACAAGGTGGCTCATATCAGAAAAATCTTTTCATCATCACCCCAGGTACGATTTAAGAATACGGCAGCGGGTGGTAAACTGTATGCGTTTTATGGCCTTTTCCTTGATCTGTCGCACCCGTTCGCGGGTAAGCTTCATCTCCTCACCTATCTCCTCAAGGGTGTAGGGATGTTTCATCCCGATGCCGAAATAGAGCTTCAGCACCCTCGCCTCGCGGGGCGAGAGGGTACTCAGCGCCTTTTCTATCTCATAGGAGAGAGATTCATTTATCAGGTTGCGGTCAGGACTGGGGGTATCATCGTTCTGCATCACGTCGTACATGTTGTTGTCCTCCTCTGAGCTTATGGGGGCATCCATGCTGAGTGTACGTCCGTTTGTGCGTATGGCTTCCTTAACATCCTCAGGTGCTATCTCAAGGAGGTCGGCTATCTCCTGTGCCGATGGCTCCCTCTCATACTCCTGCTCCAGTTTCGAGTAAGCCCTGTTGATCCTGTTTATGGAGCCGATCTTGTTGACCGGCAGCCTGACGATCCTGGCCTGCTCGGCCAGCGACTGCAGTATTGCCTGCCTGATCCACCAGACCGCATAGGAGATGAACTTGAAGCCCCTGGTCTCATCAAAGCGCTGCGCAGCCTTGATCAATCCAAGGTTGCCCTCATTGATCAGGTCAGGAAGCGTCATACCCTGGTTCTGATACTGCTTTGCCACCGACACCACAAATCTGAGATTGGCCTTTACCAGCCTGGCAAGTGCGTCATGATCACCCGATTTGATCCGCCTTGCGAGCGATACCTCTTCATCAGGGGTAATGAGATCAACCTTTCCTATCTCCTGCAGGTACTTGTCAAGAGATGGCGTGTCACGGTTAGTGACCTGCTTGGTGATCTTTAACTGACGCATAGACAATAAATTAAGATGCCCGTGCTCCTGATCAAGGCAAAAGCCCTCAATTTTAGTAAAAATTTCTCAATAAAACAACAGTTGTGCAATTTTTCCACTCTTCTTCACCCGCACGGGTAGGGCAAATCACCTGATATCTATTTTATTACCCTGCCGATTATTTTGAACTGATTATTTGGAAAATAATTAATTTATGTGTACTATTGCACCGGATTACCGGTGATATACCGGTCTCACAGTCGGCGGGATTTTATCATTCCCCACTTCACCAAAAGAAATCAATCTTACTTAATTTCTCCACACATTTCAAAAACATGCATGATATTCTTGAACTGAGCGAGATGCTTGTTCCCGAATTGCGGGAAATAGCCAAGCAGCTCAAAATTAAGAGGGCAGAGCTCCTCAAAAAACAGGATCTGATTTACAAGATCCTTGATCAGCAGGCCATTGATGCCGCTGATGCCCGCAAATCGGGCAAGCCTGCAGACCAGTCCCCTGACAGGCCCCGGCAGCGTCCGGAACAACAGAAGAAGCAGAGGCCTGACCGGCAGAAACAGCAGCAGTCGTCAGGCAGGAAGCCCCAGGACCAGGATCCGCAGAAGGCCAGGGATAAGCAGGATCAGAGACAGGCCGGGCCGAAACCCCAGGGCCAGCAACAGCAGCCCCGCGACCAGCAGCAGAAACAGCAGGGTCAGCAGCAATCACGTGATCCGCAGCAGAAGCCCCAGGGTCAGCAGCAGCAACCCCGCGATCAGCAACAGAAACAGCAGGGTCAGCAGCAGCAACCCCGCGATCAGCAACAGAAACAGCAGGGCCAGCAGCAGTCACGTGATCAGCAGCAGGGCCGGCAACAGCCCCAGGATCAGAAGCAGGATCAGAAGCAGGATCAGAAGCAGGATCAGAGACAGGATCAGAGACAGGATCAGAGACAGGATCAGAAGCAGGATCAGAAGCAGCAGTGGCAGCAGCATCGCAGCAAGAGGCCCCGCACATATAAGAACGACCAGCAGGAACAGCGCAGGAGTGATGGTGAACGTCAGCATTCCCCCGCCACCCCGGCTCCCGATAAGGATGAGTTACAGGATGAGAGGATGTTGCTGGAAACAGATACTGCACCCGAGAATGACAATGACCTCCTCAGGCTCACCGAGCCCGAGAATGAGACAAACGGTATCGCTGAGGCTGCAGCAGCTGACGACTCTGTGATCATTCCTCCTCCGACACCCGAACCTTCCGGAGTCCGTCAGGATCCACCGGCACCGGTGAGGGAAGAGAAGAAGGAGAGGATGTATGATTTTGAAGGTATAGTTGCAAACACCGGTGTTCTGGAGATCATGCCCGACGGCTATGGTTTCCTCCGCTCACCCGACTACAACTACCTGAGCTCACCTGATGACATATATGTATCACAGTCGCAGATCAAGCTATTCGGACTGAAAACAGGTGACACCATAAGGGGTTCCATCCGTCCTCCGAGAGAGGGAGAGAAGTATTTCCCGCTGATAAAGGTGGAAGAGATCAACGGCCGTACACCCGATTTCATACGTGACCGGGTGCCGTTCGATTATCTCACGCCACTCTTCCCAAATGAAAAATTTACTCTCTGCAGGCCCGGTGAGGGCAACCTCTCAGTACGTATCGTTGATATGTTCTGTCCTATCGGCAAGGGCCAGCGTGGCCTCATAGTGGCCCAGCCCAAGACCGGTAAGACCATTCTTCTGCAGGACATAGCCAACGCCATTGCCAAATTTCATCCTGAGGTCTACCTCATGATACTGCTGATCGACGAGCGTCCCGAGGAGGTTACCGAGATGGCCCGCAATGTCAATGCCGAAGTCATAGCCTCAACCTTTGACGAGCCGGCCGAGAGACATGTGCGTATTGCCACCATAGTGCAGGAGAAAGCCAAGAGGCTTGTGGAGTGCGGTCATGATGTCGTCATTCTGCTTGACTCCATCACCCGTCTTGCCAGGGCTTTCAACACCATAGCCCCGGCATCGGGAAAGGTGCTCTCTGGCGGTGTCGATTCCAACGCCCTTCATAAACCAAAGAGGTTTTTCGGCGCGGCACGAAACATTGAGAACGGCGGCTCACTGACAATAATAGCCACCGCACTTACCGACACCGGATCGAAGATGGACGATGTCATCTTTGAGGAGTTCAAGGGGACAGGCAACATGGAGCTGCAGCTTGACCGCAAGCTCTCCAACAGGAGGATCTTCCCGTCGATAGACATTCCGGCTTCCAGCACCAGGCGTGAAGACCTTCTTCTTGAGAAGAACATGCTCAGTAAAATCTGGATTCTGCGCAACTACCTGACTGACATGAACTCGGTGGAGGCCATGGAATTCCTTCGCGACAGGATAACGCAGACACGCTCCAACGAGGAGTTCCTGATTTCCATGAACAGTGAGTAAATCTTCCGGAAAATCGGTAACTTTGCGATTTATTTTTTAATCAGCTTTTTGACAACAAAAATTTTATACTAAGAAATGGCAACAAAGAAATTCATTACTTGTGACGGCAACCAGGCAGCATCGCACATTGCTTACATGTTCAGCGAGGTGGCCTGTATCTATCCTATCACTCCCTCGTCAACCATGGCAGAGTATGTTGATGAGTGGGCTGCTCACGGGCTCAAGAACATGTTCGGCGAGGAGGTTAAGGTAGTTGAGATGCAGAGCGAAGCCGGTGCCGCAGGAGCTGTTCACGGCTCTCTGCAGTCGGGTGCCCTTACCTCAACTTTCACCGCATCACAGGGTCTCCTCCTGATGATACCCAACATGTACAAGATATCGGGAGAACTGCTCCCCGGCGTCTTTCACGTCAGTGCACGCACTCTTGCTGCACATGCCCTCTCCATATTCGGGGACCACAGTGACATTTACGCCACCCGTCAGACCGGGTTCGCACTGCTTGCAAGCGGCAGCGTGCAGGAGATCATGGACATTGCCGGTGTGGCACACCTGTCTGCCATCAGGTCGAGAGTGCCCTTCCTTCATTTCTTCGACGGCTTCCGCTCATCATCCGAGATACAGAAGATAGAAGCCATTGACATCGCAGACATGAAGAAGCTGGTCGATATGAAAGCTCTAAAACGTTTCCGCGATCAGGCTCTCAATCCTGAACATCCCGTTACCAGAGGCACAGCACAGAACCCGGATATCTTCTTCCAGGCCAGGGAGGCCTCAAACCCGTTCTATGAAAACCTTGACGACACTGTCAATGAGTACATGGTGCAGATATCAGCCCTGACCGGCCGCGATTACAAGCCCTTCACCTACTATGGTGACCCCGATGCAGAGAACATCATCATGGCAATGGGTTCGGTCACCGAGACCATCAGGGAGACCATCGATTATCTTGCAGCGAACAAAGGCAGCAAGCTGGGGCTCATCACCGTTCATCTCTACAGGCCCTTCTCGGCAAAATATCTCCTGAAAGTACTTCCGAAAAAGGTCAAAACCATTACCGTTCTTGACCGCACCAAGGAGCCGGGAGCCAACGGAGAGCCTCTCTATCTTGACGTCAAGGATGTGTTCTATGACAGGGATGTACGTCCGCTAATCCTTGGCGGTCGCTACGGCCTGAGCTCCAAAGACACCACCCCGGCACAGATCATCTCCGTCTTTGAAAACATGGAGAAGGAGAAGCCGATGAACCAGTTCACCGTGGGTATAAAGGACGATGTGACCTTCAGGTCGCTGCCCCTGCTCCCCGAGATCAACGTCAGTGACAGGAGCACCTATTCAGCCAAGTTCTACGGACTCGGTTCCGACGGTACCGTAGGTGCCAACAAAAACTCCATCAAGATCATTGGTGAGACCACCGACAAATACTGTCAGGCCTACTTCGCTTATGACTCCAAGAAGTCAGGGGGTATTACCGTCTCCCACCTCAGGTTCGGGGACAAGCCCATCCGTTCGCCATATCTTGTCAATACACCGGATTTCGTGGCATGCCATGTCCCGGCATACCTTGACAAGTATGACATGCTCAAAGGGCTGAAGAAAGGAGGCATTTTCCTTCTGAACTCCATCTGGGATGCAGAGGAGACGAAGAGCAAGCTTCCCGACCAGATGAAGAGATACCTGTCAGAAAAGAATATCGAGTTTTACATCATCAATGCGACTGAGATAGCTGAGGAGATCGGCCTCGGAACACGTACCAACACCATCATGCAGAGCGCCTTCTTCAAGGTGGCGGAGGTTATTCCCTACAAGCTTGCCGTCGACGAGATGAAACATGCTGTGGTAAAAGCTTACGGCAAGAAGGGTGAGAACATTGTCAAAATGAACAATGAAGCCATTGACCGCGGTGGTGTCGTCACCCGTGTTGAGATACCTGCTGAGTGGGCTTCAATCAAGGTTGCTCCCCAGGCTGTTAATGAGAAGAGGCCCGAATTCATACGTGAGGTGGCTGATATTATCAACGGCCAGCGTGGTGACGATCTTCCTGTCAGCGCATTCGTCGGACGTGAAGACGGCACCTTCCCCGCAGGCACGGCAGCCTGGGAGAAGAGGGGAATAGCTGTTAATGTGCCTGAATGGCAGATCGATCACTGTATCCAGTGCAACCAGTGCTCATACGTATGTCCTCATGCTGCCATCCGTCCCTTCCTCCTTACCGATGAGGAGCTGGCCGCAGCACCTGAAGGCATCACCGCCAAACAGGGCATCGGTAATACCAAGACCCATAAGTTCAGGATCCAGGTGAGCGTTCTCGACTGTACCGGCTGCGGCAACTGTGCCGATGTCTGCCCCTCAAAGGAGAAGGCTCTAATCATGAAGCCGCTTGAGACACAGATGCACCAGGCTGACCTCTGGAGCTACATGCATGAAGAGGTAGGTTACAAGGATACCATCGTTGACAAGTACACCAACGTCAAGAACTCGCAGTTTGCCCAGCCTCTCTTTGAGTTCTCCGGAGCATGTGCAGGCTGCGGCGAGACACCCTATATCAAGGCTATCACACAGCTCTTCGGTGACCGGATGGTAATATCCAATGCTACCGGCTGTTCATCGATCTACGGCGGCTCGGCACCCTCGATGCCTTACACGGTCAACAGGAACGGCAACGGTCCGGCATGGGCCAACTCCCTCTTTGAAGACAACGCAGAGTATGGCTTCGGACTGATGCTGGGAGCAACACGCATAAGACAACGCATTGAACGCCTGATGAAGGAGAACATTGACGGCGGCCTTGCCCCTGATACTGTGTCTGCCTTCAACGAATGGATAGCCGAAAAGAACAATGCCAAAACCAGCAGGAGCGCCTCCGAAAAGGTGATCGCCGCCTGTGAGAAGGACAAGGCTCCCGTATGCAAGGAGATACTCGACCTGAAACAGTACCTCGTCAAGAAGTCATACTGGGTCTTCGGTGGCGACGGCTGGGCATACGACATCGGCTATGGCGGCGTTGACCATGTGCTTGCCTCAGGCGAGGATATCAACCTCCTGGTGCTTGACACAGAAGTCTACTCGAACACCGGCGGCCAGGCATCAAAGTCGACCCCCGCAGGTGCCGTAGCCAAGTTCGCTGCTTCGGGCAAGAAGATACGCAAGAAGGACCTGGGACAGATGGCCATGACCTACGGTTATGTCTATGTGGCACAGGTAGCCATGGGAGCCAGCCAGAGTCAGTACTTCAAAGCCATACGTGAGGCCGAGGAGTTCCCCGGGCCTTCACTCATCATTGCCTACTCCCCCTGTATCAACCATGGCCTCCGCAACGGCATGGGCAAGACTCAGGAGCAGGAGAAGGATGCGGTGACAGCAGGATACTGGCATCTCTACAGGAACGACCCGCGCCTGGAGGCAGAGGGCAAAAACCCATTCCAGCTCGACAGTAAGGAGCCTGACTGGAGCAAGTTCCAGGATTTCCTCAAGTCAGAAGTACGCTATACCTCCCTCCTTAAGGAGTTCCCGCAGGAAGCTGAGGTTCTGTTCAAACAGGCCGAGGAGAACTCCAAATGGAGATATGAAAGCTACAAACGGCTGTCGGAGATGGAGTACGGAACCGTCGCTGAAGAGGCAAAGGAAAAGACAGAATAAGACTGTCGAAACCATAATCAGGAGAGCCGGAGAGACCGGCTCTCTTTTTTTTGTCGCTGAAAACCGGTAACTTTGTGGCGCATAATCAACTCTTTCATAAAGAGTAACTGAAAACGAAATAAGAACAGGATTGTTGAGCAGGGCATTGGCCATTGACTACGGGAGAAAACGCTGCGGACTGGCAGTGACTGATCCGATGAGGATTATTGCATCGCCGCTTGCCACGGTCCCCACCGGCCGGCTTGAAGCCTTCCTCAAGGATTACTTCGGCAGTGAAGAGGTGACAGATGTTATAATCGGTTATCCGGTTACCGTGAACAATCTGCCCAGTGAGAGTGTAAAGTACATTGATCCGTTTATTGCCAGGTTCAGGAAGGTCTTCCCGACGGTGTCGCTTCATCTCGCCGATGAGCGCTTTACCTCGCAGATAGCCATGAACGCGATGATCGACGGTGGAGTTAAAAAGAGCGGCAGGCGCGACAAGGAACTGGTTGACCGCATAAGTGCGTCAATCATACTTCAGTCGTGGCTCACCCTCAGTGAGAACAACAAAAAGAGAGAACAATGACATATCCGATATATGTGTACGGTCATCCCATACTCCGCAAGGTCGCAGGCGACATAGAGCGTGACTTTCCGGACCTTGATACCCTCATTGCCGATATGTTCGAAACCATGTATCAGTCTGAGGGTCTCGGACTGGCAGCGCCACAGATAGGAAAACCGATAAGGCTGTTTGTCATCGACGGTGAGCCCCTGGCTGAAGACCACCCTGAGATGAAGGGGTTCAAACAGGCCTTCATCAATCCGCAGGTGAAGGAGCGCAAGGGAGAAATTGTGCCAATGAACGAAGGGTGTCTCAGTATCCCCGGCATACACGAGGAGGTGGACCGCGAGTCAGAGTTGAGGATACAGTATTACGACCAGGAGTGGAATTTTCACGACGAGGTGTATAATGGTTACAAGGCAAGGGTGGTGCTTCATGAGTATGACCATCTTGACGGAGTGCTGTTCACCGACAGGCTTCATCCTCTGCGCCGCAGGCTTCTGCGGGGCAAGCTGAATGACATAGGTAAAGGCCGCTTCGAAGCCGACTACCGTACTGTCGTGCCCAACGGCAGATGAACCGGGGCTGTTGACTTTTTTTCACGATTGATTTATCTTTACCGGGTCTAAAGCTGTGACCCGTGCATTTCAGGGAGATACCGTTCCTGAGGTTGTTTGTGCCGTTGTGTGGCGGTGTGATCGTGGCTGAGCTGCTGCGTGGTCTTGCCGTGGCAGCATGCATCACCGCCCTTACCGCCTTTGTGGTGATGACGCTGCGGCTCCGCAGCAAAGGGTACTCCTCTGACACACTCTTCGGCGCCCTTCTTGCCATGTTCATCTTTTCAGCGGGTTACCTTCTCCGTCTCAATGACCTCAGACGCTGCTCGTTACTGGATGAGTGCCGCCAGACAGTTACAGTAAGGCTATCGGAGTATCCCCATAAGAAGAGCGCCAGTTATTCATTCAGGGCTGCCATCGTCGCTGTTGCCGGCAGTGAAGGTAAAGCTGCGCCGCAGGTTAAATTCGGACCGATGGACAACACCTCGCCGCGGGAGAAAACCTCGCCGCAAGGTTCCATGATTCTCTATTTCATAAGTGACACCCTCCCCTCATGCTGGCAGCCCGGTGATCAGCTGCAGCTGCATCTCACCCCTCGTATGATACGAAACAACGGCAACCCATGCGAGTTCAACTACAGTCGCTACATGGAGGGCCGCGGCATAAGGTACACCGGCTTCTTCAGGGCAGGGGACATTGCCGGCCACCTGCCGGCTGTCGGGCTGACGGTCAGGGAGAGGTCGCAGAGGACTGCTCACGCGCTGATAGATATCTTTGCCCGGGCAGGACTCCACGATGAGGGTCTGGGTGTGATCACTGCCCTCACCCTGGGCGACAGGGATCTGCTTGACAGGGAACACCTGGAAGCCTTTGCAAGATCAGGGGTGATGCATATCATGGCTGTTTCAGGACTGCATGTAGGGATGATCAGCATGGCGCTGTCATGGATGCTCTTCTTCCTGCGAGGCAGACTGAAGCCGCTGAAGGCAGTGATAACCGTGCCCCTGCTGTGGGTTTTTGCCTTTATCACGGGGCTGTCACCGTCGGTCCTCCGTGCTACAATCATGTTCACCTTCCTCCAGGCCGGCACCCTCACCCGTCGTCCCGCCTCATCCATGAACAGCCTGCTGGCATCGGCCTTTATCCTGACGGCGGCACGACCGGCAGTACTGTTCGAGGCCGGCTTTCAACTGTCATACCTTGCCGTCGCTTTTATCATACTCTTCTACAGCCGCCTCTCCCGACTCATCAGGCCGGGCAACAGGGTCATACGGTATATCTGGCAGGTGACGGCACTGTCACTGGTGGCACAGGCAGGGACCATGGCACTGACAGTGAGACTCTTCAATATCTTTCCCCTCCTCTTTCCGCTGTCGAACATCCTAGTCGTCCCAATAACCTTCCTGGTGCTGATGCTTACACTGTTGCTTGCAGTGACCAGCCCCATCCCCTTCCTGTCATCCTTCACAGCCTTGCTACTCGACTGGCTTGCCGGCGCGATGCTGCGCATAACCGGCACTATCGGTTCCGCAGACCGGGCCGTTCTGGGCGACATAGGCTTCACTGCCACAGAGACGGTACTCCTGACAGTGGCCATCGCACTCCTCCTCGCATCGCTGCTCAGGGTATTCAGGATCACCATCAGACCCTTCATTGTTGCAGCATTGCTCTTTGTTTCCTGCAACACCCTTAAGATCAGCAGTGAAAGCAATAAGGATGGTCCTGTAACATACAATATCCGGGGAACAGAACTTAAGGCCTGGCAGCAGGGCCGGCTGCTGCTGGTGACACCACCCGGAGGCATAATCCCGGAGGAGGTGAGGAAACATGCCGCCATCAGGGGTCTGAAGATTGAGGTGATTGAACCCGGTTGATATTTCTTTTGATTAACTTTGCCGCGACATTAGCGACAGAGAGATGAGAATAGTCATTGCCGGTGCAGGAGAGGTGGGCACCCATCTTGCAAAAATGCTCTCGCAGAGCGAACACGAGATCATACTTATCGATACCGAAGTCGAGAGGCTCACTCCTATCGACTCCTCAATTGATGTACTGACATATGAGGGATCGGCCACATCCATCAACATACTCAAGGAGGCCCTGAAGAAAAACACCGATCTCTTCATTGCGGTGGCCCACTATGAGGATACCAACATCAGTGCAGCCATCCTGGCAAAGAAGCTGGGCGCCAAAAAGGTGATAGCACGTGTTGACAACATGGAATACCTGGAACGTACCAACAAGGAGTTTTTCAGGTCAATGGGTGTTGATCATATGATCTACCCTGAGCTTATCGCTGCCAAGGAGGTCATCAGCCTTCTGAAGGAGACCGGAACCACTGAGTTCATGGACTTTGCCGGAGGGTTGCTGTCGCTTTATGTGCAGAAGCTTGAAAAGAATGCCCCTGTCCTCAACAGAAGCCTCGAGGAGGTATCCAATACCATCGGGTCAATCGAGTACCGTGCCGTGGCAATAAAGAGACACGAGCATACCATCATCCCCCGGGGCAAGGAGGAGTTTCTTGAAGGGGACCTGGCTTTCGTCATCTCAACACGTGAAGGCATTGATGACATGATGAAGTTTTCAGGCAAGAAGAATGTGGAGGCCAAGAGCATTATGATTTTGGGGGGGAGCCGTATCGGAAGGCATATCGCACAGAAACTGCAGAACTACTGCCAGGTGAAGCTGATAGACTACAATCTGAACAGATGCCGTGACCTGGCCGAGGATCTTGAGGACACGCTGGTTATCAACGGCGATGGTCGCGACGGTGACCTGCTGGCCGAGGAGGGGCTCCAGAACATGGATGCCTTTGTGGCTGTCACAGGAAACTCGGAGACGAATATTCTCTCATGCCTGCTTGCCAAGAAGATAGGCGTTATGAAGACAATCGCCGAGGTTGAGAACATGGAGTATATCAACCTTGCTGAGAACTCGGGCATAGATACCATCATCAACAAGAAGATAGCCACTGCCAGCCGCATCTTCCGTCATACGATGAACCCCAACGTCACCCAGGTGAAGATGATGACGGGCACCGATGCCGAGGTCATTGAATACAATGTCCCTGAGGGCGCCCGTATAACCTCCGGGCCTCTGAAGCTCATCGACTTTCCCAGGGATGCCATTGTCGGGGGAGGCATACGCAAGTACAGGCCATACATAGCCACCGGCGACACGCTGATAGAGGCAGGGGACAAGGTGGTGGTCTTTGCGCTGCCGTCAGCCTTCGATAAACTCAATAAGTTCTTTACAGGAGACCGGAAATAAGGCCCGGGGATTGGCGATTTTAGCTAACTGCCGACTGAAGACTG
>CALMRD010000352.1 GCA_937871625.1 uncultured Bacteroidales bacterium
GAAGCTTGTCAAACCGTTGAACGGTTTGACAAGCTTCAGGATCGAATCGGGTTCAATGATGGAGTCGGCATCAATGGTCACTATCAGGTTGCTCCGGCTGATATTGATACCTGCATTGAGTGAGTCAGCCTTGCCGCCGTTGTTCTTGTCAATGACAGTGAGCCTGTTGTAGGCGGGGTCCTTGGACCTGTATACTCCCCTGATCCTTTCGCACGGTATGCGGTAGTCAAAATAGTAGTTGACCCTCACCAGCTCATATGACTCCCTGATCTTTTCAAAGGTATCATCGGTGGAACCGTCGTTGACAATGATAACCTCAAAGTTATTGTAATAGAGAGAGAGGAGGGTACGGACATTATCAATAATGGTCTTGCCCTCATTGAAGGCCGGAGCAATGATGGTTATACGCGGGCTGAGCGGGGAAAGCACCAGCGAGTTGTAGTTGACATAGCTGTTCTTGCGCAGATATTTCCTCAGCGCGAGTGCCGAATGTATCCCAAGCAGCAGGTATGACCCGAAGAGGACGAGGGTAAGATAGAATATCAGATGTGCAAAGATAAATCCCATGGTATTCAGTATATCCTCCTGTCAAGCACGTGCCTGACGATTATGTTGTAATTCTTGTACTCCGACTTCATCACCTTTACAAGGGCCTGTACGCCTGGCTCTCCCATATTTTCAATAGCCTTCACCGCTTCGATCTGCAGCTGTACGTCATCCTCCTTGTCGAGCACCAGCTTCAGAAAGCCCAGCAACGCCTGCTCGGGCATCTTGCCCATCGACTTTACAATCTCAAGACAGTTATTGTACTCCTGGAACTTGTACATGCGTTTCATCGTGTCGAGCGTGGTGCGCATATCCAGGTCGCCCGCCACCTGTACGGCAAGCTGGCTCACCGCTGGGTCACGATGCAGCAGCACCTTGTTTATCTCACGCTCAGCATCCTTCTGTTTGAACTCCCTGATCATCCTCAGGGCGAACATCACTACCGTCGGGTTATCTGATGAAAGCCAGCGGCTGAATTCAGGAACAGGCAGCTCGTGCTGTATTATCAGGTCGTGCAGGGTGATCTGTTCCCAGAGCGAGAAGGGCCTTTTCAGCTGGGAGAGAAACTCGAAGTGATCCTTGTCGCTGAGCCTCACCAGCGCTATCTGGGCTTCCATTCTGAGTATCTCATTTTTTGAGTTCAGGGCACGGTGTATCTCATCATTGCCGTCAGTGATCCCCACAAAGGCAAGCTCCCTGAAACCCTTTATCTTTTTATGCCACTTGCGGCTGCGTGCCCTGGCCAGTGAATCCTGATCAAGATTCAACTCCCTGTAGAGATTCATGAGCTTCTCTTCCGTCTCGCCCTTGAGGTTAACACTCACATCTATCATCTGGTCAATAAGCACCTGCCTGCGGAAATTATCAGAAGCAATCTTCAGGAACTGATCCGAGCCGGTGTTTCCAAAGAGGTAATCAACGATCAGCGCCTGGTATTGCTCAAGGAGATACTGACGAAGCTTCGCCTCCTTCTCCATCCTGTTGCGGTTTAAGAGGATGACAAGCAAAAGTATAAGCATCGTGGCCATGGAGGCGATGATGGTAAATATCAAAGCATTTACCAGTGCCACCGATTTACCGAAATAGTTGAAGCGGGTCAGCCACGGGCTGTCACCCCTGAGAAAGAAGAGGTTACCAATGCCTCTCTCCGGCCTGGTCTCAGCTTCCTGAGAAGCTGATTCCATAACGGCCAGTAAAGAATCATTGCCATGCTGACCGGCTGAAGTGCCTGACTGTTCTGCAGAAGCATCCATGGCGGTCCCCGTACGGAGTGTGTCAGCAATTGCACCGGTGATATCAGTGGTGGAATCAGAGGTACCCGGAATGGCATCGGTGGTGCCTGGTATGGCAATAGTGTTGTCCGGATGAGAAACAATACGTTCCGGTGGGGCTAAGGTGCTGACTGAAGATGCAAAGGCTGTCTCCGGCCTGGAGGACTCAACTGCCTTCTCCTTGGGGGAATCTGTTGCATGTGGTCTTATCCGGCGGCGAGCCGGTTCATCAAATGACGCAGGAACGAACAGACTGGGTGCCGAACTCCTCAGTTCACTGTTAATGAAGACCTTATACATACCATCTTCTTCAACAAGGTCAACTTTGATCTCCAGCAACTCCTCCAGCCGGCGACGAAGGTTCTCCGCGTTGGCCAGGCGCAAGAAGGCTCCCATCTGAATTGCGAAGTTACCCCTGGAGAGAGATACTACCCCTTCAACAGTCAGGCTGGAAGGATATGTCGATATTGTGGCGAGTGGAGGTGAAGTAGCGGTGACCAGTGCCGAGTCGGAACCATAATGAGGGTCTCCTGTCATCCCGGCAGCAGTAATGAGTGACAGGGCAAAGGCAACAAGTATGATCACTGCTCTCTTCATCTCACCTTGCCAATACCTCTTATAATACCGAGGCTCCCCTCAAACCTGTTGCGGTAGCCTGTGTCACTGTATTTTTCGTATGAATAGCCTGCTCCAGCCCTGACAGCCC
The DNA here is from genome assembly GCA_937871625.1 of uncultured Bacteroidales bacterium. GTDB lineage: Bacteria > Bacteroidota > Bacteroidia > Bacteroidales > VadinHA17 > SR-FBR-E99. Next base: position 2,524 of record CALMRD010000352.1, read on the forward strand.
AGTGTGAAGTGATCTGGTTGAAGTATGTCACTCTTACGGATGATGCTTTCTGCCTCTCAAGGTCGGTGATGATATCATACGGCTCATCGGGCGCCGTTCCCGTACCAAGGGTTACCTGAAGGTAGTCGGTGGTGCCAAAGTACCTTCTTGCGTTGATGTAAAACGATGTTGTCACCCCTATATCCTTGAAGTGGAAATAGCTCCTGCCGGAGAACCAGTATTTCCCCAGATATTTTTCCAGTGAGAATGTAGCCAGGAAAATGCTCCTGTCAAAATAGTAATAGTTGACACCTGCTGAGACAGCAAAGCCGGCAGGCAGTGTCTGCCACAGTTCCAGTGCTGCCCTGTGGCGGGGGAATCGGGTGCCCGGGCTGTAGGCGTAGGCTACGTAACCGTAGTTGCTTTCTGACAGTTCAGGCCACGCCTCGGCTGCAAACTGCAGGTCATTGTTGCTTTCGCCGGCCACACCGGGGGAGATGTTTCCCAGGTTGACAGAGGCTACGGCAGTGCCCCATGAGAACCTGTGGCCTGCTCCAAGAGTGAACACCTGCCAGAGGCGTTCATAAGGTTCAGAGAAGGTGTCAATCAGATATCCCGCCCGTATGTCGGTGGGAGGAGTGAGCTGCTGCGACCTGTCCCGCGACCATCGCCGTATGTCGCGCGCCGCCTCCAGGGCATCACTATTGTCAGGTTCGGACTGCAGGAGGGTGTCAATCACGGCCGCCCCCTCATCATAACGTCCCTGCCATGCCAGAATCCTGCCCAGCAGCACACGTGCATCACCGTAATCGGGATATTGTCTCACCAGGTCACGTGCGGCCGGCTCCGCCGCGGAGAGATCACCCGAGATGGCAAGCGTCCTGATCCTGTTGTATTCACTCTCCGGATCAGTGACCGTCTGACCGTTCGCGAAGCCTCCGGTCATCAGGAGAATTACCATGACGGTCAAAATTGATCTGCAACCTGCCTTCACCATGCCTCTCTATATTGTTGTCAACGCCATCCTGATCTTCCTGATGAGATCATCAGGGTCAAAAGGCTTTGTTATATAACCACTAACCTTCATCTCTGCAGCCTGACGCTGCACCTGGGCATCACTGAAAGCTGACACTATAAGCACGGGAGTCTGCTTTTTGAGCTCGGTCCGCAGATACCTGATAACCTCCAGTCCGCTGTGATAAGGAAGGTGGATGTCGACTATCAGTATGTCAAACTCACTGGTCTGCAGCATTTCAATGGCCCTGATCCCGTCACTGACAGTGACCGGATCGTACCCCGCCTGCTTCAAAACGACAGAAATGGTCCTTAATACCAATAGATTATCTTCACAGATAAGTATTTTCGTCATTTCTATTCTTCCGCCTGCTGGTTAATCTAAAACGTAAGATTTGTCCGTTTCTGATAATTGCGCCGCAAAATTGGTTCTTTTTACCGTATATGCCAACAAAGAGTGCCCCAATTTGACTATTGTTGACAACTTAATGATTACCACCTCACCAGGCTTGACTAACGGTCATCCGGCTTCAGAGTGCTGAGGGCATCTTTCGCTGCTGATCTTACCTCTTCATACGGATCAGAGAGGAAAGTCTCAATAAATTGGCGGGCCCGGTCTGTCCCCAGTGATGCAGCCAGGTAAATCATCGCGGTTCTGGCATCAGGTGCACCGGCATGAGGCGCTATATCATTGATCATGTCTAATTTGCGTTCTGCATCCAGGGGTGCTTCCGAGACTGTTTTCAGGTATGCATCAAATGAGGGTCTGCCGAAGGTTTTGTTCCCTGAGGCGCAGATATCCAACAATACTGCTGCTGCCGTGTGGTCAGGCCAGTGCAGGAGGGCATCGAAGCAGAGATCCCTGGTAGCGGCATCGCCGTTTTCAAACTCCCGGGCAACCCGCTTCAGTGCTGACTGTCCACCGGTCTCTGCTAGCAGGGGAATGAGCTCCTTTCTGCTGCGCTCCTTATCCATTGCAGTGATTATCACCTCTGATCGCTTTTCCGGATCTTCACACTGGTTTGCTGCGGCGACCAGGGCATGGCTGATAGCCGCGGCCTCGCCCCTTTCCAGTGTCCGGTCAAACAACTCAATGATCTTCTGCTGGTTGCTGCATGATGCCAGTGTTGCCAGCGAGCTCACTGCCGTGGCGCGCACTGCCATATCAGATGAGCCGGTAAGTTCATATACGGCATCAAAGTATTTATTGCGGCCAGACCAGGCAAGCAGCCTGATGAGGGTTACAGTGGCCTGACCCCTTGAGTCCGGCAGAGAGGCTGCCACCCTGTCTGTACCGGTACTGTCAAGCAGGGTTGTCAGCGCTGTGGCGGCTGCCCTGTGACCCTCTTCGCTGTCGTTATTCATGATCCATTCCAGGAGCGTTCCCGCTGCCTCTCTGCCTCTGAGTCTGGCCAGGGCATTCAGGGCTTCGGCAACTATCTCAGGTGCAGGATCATTGATTGCCTTCATTATCAGAGGAAGGGCAAGGTCATCACCGCGTTCACCCAGTACGAACAGCACTCCAGGTTTTGCTTCGCGGTCATATTTCTGATAACTTCTGACAAGCTTTTTTGTCACGGTGCTGCCCGGCAGGAATGACACAAGGTTCAATGCTGCTCCGCGAACCACAGGATCAGGATCACCGGCGGCTTTAATCAGCATCTTCAGTGCACCGTCGTCCATCACCTCCGTAATTACACTCATGGCTGCAATGCGCTGAGTGGCTGCATCAGCACCCCCGGCAGAGGCGATGACCATTTCGGTGATCTTCTTCATCTCCTTTATGTTGCCTCCCAGCCCGACCTTCCTGGCGTAGAGCAGCAGGGCGTTTACTGCTCCTGACGGTTCCCGGCGGAAGGAGACCTCACCGGCCGCGCGCAGCAGCGGCTGCCGCGCAGCAGGACTGCCTGTCGCTGCCAGGGCGTAAAGAGCCGCGCCACGTTCACTGATGCTCCCCTTTATGCTCCAGTCGGTATAGCTCCCGATGGCACCCTCATACTCCTTTTCAGCCAGTGCCACCATCACCTGGGCCGCGCACGGACATGGGTCTGAGGCGAGGACTGCGGATAGCATTACCTCAGATGCAGGAGTGTCAACAGCCTGCATCACCATGACTGCATCCTCACAGAGGCCCTGGGTGGCCGCATAATCAGCCACCGCCTGCACGGCCTCATCTGCCCCGATGAGATTCAACTGCTTCATAAAGAAGGCTGTCACCTCCCTGTCTGAAGAGAGTCTCATGAACCTGATAACCTGGTGTTCCCAGGCTCTCTTCCTGCTTTCCTCCCTGTCTGCCGACAGGGTGGCTGTGAGGGAAGCGACGGCATAACGTGCCCCCAGATCATCACCCATACCAGCAGGGACTATCCGGCTGCAGAGGAGGCCAGTGCCCTCTTCACCCAGCGAGAAGATCTCCTCCATGATTTCGTTGGTCAGTGCAGGATTGTCAGCTGGCAGCCCGGCAAGCAGTCTGTCAAGCCTGGCAGCCACGTTGTCTGCATCCTGACCATGGAGGTTAAACTGCAGCAGTATGGCTGCGAGAAAAACCAGTACTATTCTAAAGCCTTTCATCACTGTTCCGTTCGGGTTGTCCTACATATGCCATGCACCTCTCATCGGCTGATCGACAAGGGAATTTGCAGCCTCATCATCAATAAATCTCTGGGAAACCGGATCAAACCTGAGGTTTCTCCCGAGCCGCAACGCCACCACGCCCATGTTGACTATGGTGCATGACCTGTGACCGTTTTCCTCATTGAGTGCAAAGGGCCTGCGGCTTCTCACCGAATCCGAGAAGCGGGTGATCTGAGGCTCAGGGTCCGGCAGGCTACTTACAAGCTCCCCGATACGCGGTATGTCGGAGACAAACCCCTTGTATATTTTACCTGCGGGGCCCTCAATATAGGCAGCATCCTCATCGCGGTTTTCACCGTCCAGTATTATCTGGCATCCGTCATCATAGGTGTATGTTATCCTTCTCCACGATCCGACGGCATCATAGTGCTGCTGGGGAGCATCGATCTCCACAGAAACGGGGCTGGTGTCATCCTTGTCAAGAAGATACTGCACTGGGTCAATGTAATGCTGTCCCATGTCTCCCAGGCCTCCTCCGTCGTAATCCCAGTATCCCCTGAAGTTCTCATGAACCCTCAGTTTATTGTAAGGCTTGAAGGGAGCGGGTCCGAGCCAGAAGTCATAGTCGAGGTCAGCCGGCACCGGTTCCGGCAGCAGGTCAGTCCTGCCGCTCCAGTAGAACTTCCAGTTATATCCTGTAATGCCGCTGATAGTAACCTTCAGAGGCCATCCCAGCACGCCGCTGCTGACAATCTTCTTCAGTGGAAGCACCGTGGTGCCGAGCCCGTAGAACTGGCCGGTGAACCTGAACCAGGTATTGAGTCTGAACATCCTGCCGTTTGCCTTCACGGCTTCGACAACCCTTTTGCCCTCTCCTATGGTCCTGGTCATGGGCTTCTCGCACCATATGTCCTTCCCCGCCTCTGCCGCCATCTTTGCAATGATGCCATGCCAGTGCGGCGGTGTGGCTATGTGTACGATATCTATGTCAGGTCTGGCCAGGAGCTCCCGGAAATCGTGGTACCCCGTCACGCCACCGCCTGCCCTGTCAAGTGCCCTCTTCAAGTGCATGGCATCAACATCGCATACTGCCAGCAGGCGGGTGTTCTCATATCCGAAATGTCCCAGCCCCATCCCGCCGACCCCGATGATGCCCTTGGTGAGCTGATCGCTGGGAGGGGTGAATCCAGCACCGCCAAGGAGATGTCGTGGCAGGATGGTGAGTGCAGCACCGGCGACAGCTCCCCGGCGAAGGAATTCCCTTCTCTTCAATGGGCTGTTGCGCATTATCATCCTTCGTCAGGGACGTTGTACAGTTTTCTGAGGCCTTCGAGGCGCTGTCTGAGATCCGCCTCTACAGCGTCATATTCCGGATCATCGATGAGGTTATTCATCTCGTGAGGATCGGTGACGAGGTCATACAGCTCCCATTTATCAATGTCATTATAAAAATGGATGAGCTTGTACCTGTCGGTCCTGATACCGTAATGTCTCTTCACAGCATGCTCTGCCGGATACTCATAATAGTGATAGTAGAGTGCGTCACGCCATCTCTTTGGCTTCGAGCCCTTAAGCAAGGGCACCAGGGAGACACCCTGGATTTCTTCAGGCGGTTCGATACCGGCCATCTCAAGGAATGTAGGTGCGAAGTCAATGTTCTGCACCATCTGGGTGACCTCACCTTTGGCAGGGTAGTTATCCGGCAGCCGCATCATCAGGGGTGTGCGGAACGACTCCTCATACATGAAGCGTTTGTCAAACCAGCCGTGCTCACCGAGATAAAATCCCTGGTCGGAGGTATATACCACGAGTGTGTTCTTCAGCAGTCCTTCCGACTCCAGGTAGTCGAGCAGCCTGCCGGTATTGCGGTCTACCGACTCAATGGTGCGGAGATAGTCTGTCAGGTACCTGTTCAGCTTGTATATGGCCAGCGAATCTCCTGTCGGAGGATCAGCAAGAAATTCCCTGCTGATGCTGTCATACTCCTTCAGCCAGGCGGCGCGCTGTTCAGGCGTCAGGCGATTATTGATATAGGAGATGAAATCTTTTTCGTGGCCTGGTGCAGAGTCGCCTGCCGATCCTGTGATCTTAAGGTCAAAAGCCATTCGCATATCCTTGATGACACTCATCTCCTGGGCAGCAGCGGCCTCTCTCCCCTCATAGCTGTCAAAGAAGTTTTCGGGGACAGGAAACCGGGTGCCGTCATAGAGGTCAAGATCGGCCGTATCGGGCATCCAGTTGCGGTGTGGAGCCTTGTGGTGGACAAGCAGGCAGAAGGGCTGTGAGGTATCGCGTTTCTGCAGCCACTCAATTGCCAGGTCGGTTATGATTGTAGTTGCATAGCCGGTATCCCTGTACCTGCGTCCCATCTCAATGAAGTCGGGATTGTAGTAGCTGCCCTGCCCCGGCAATATATTCCAATAGTCGAAGCCTGTGGGATCGCTCTTGAGATGCCACTTGCCGATCAGTGCTGTCTGATAACCGGCAGCACGGAGCAGTTTAGGAAATGTCACCTGGGAGCTGTCAAACCTGTGCCTGTTGTCAAGGTGACCGTTGGCATGGCTGTGTTTGCCGGTGAGAAGGGCAGCCCTGCTGGGAGCGCAGATGGAGTTGCATACGAAGCTGTTGCGGAAGATGATCCCCTGGTCAGCAATACGGTCGAGGTTGGGAGTCGCGTTGATCTCACTGCCATATGCACCCACAGCCTGGTAGGCATGGTCATCGGTCATGATGAAGATGATGTTGGGTTGTTCCGGCTCCTGTCCGGTACATGACCAGAGCATAAGAAGGGCTAACGGGATTAAAAGCTTATTCATCAGATTATCTGTTTATGTTTTAATTGCCTGATGGAACTTGCATGATAAATGATCAATTCCTGTTGATGTTGCTGCTCATGCAGGTTCATCTCTGCTGTTTTTACTGGTTAACTCAGCATAGCATAATGGTGGTAACACCTGTAAAAAATGGATTATCAGATATTGACCAGTTTCTTCCTGATGATTATCCATGACACTGCCAGCAGGTAAGCGGCACAGAGCAGAAGGACGCCCATACCCGGAACCACTCCCAACAGGTCGCTCACCAGTCCCATTACAGGTGGTATGAGAGCACCTCCCGAAATGGCCATCATCATCAGCCCCGAGATCTCATTGCTTCTCTCGGGGTATTTCTGAACCGTGAGTGAGAAGACCAGTGGAAAGATGTTTGCCACGCCAAGGCCGATGATAAACACCAGCGCCCAGGCAGCAACCTTGGAAGGTATAACCAGTATGAGAAATATTGATACTATTGAGAGAACAGAACTGTAGAGAAGTCCTCTGGTGCCCTTCAGCTTAGTAAGTATAAGTGCACCGGCGAAGGTGCCCAGCATACGTCCCAGGAAGTAGATGCTCCGGCCTGACTGGGCTGTCACCTCCTCAATGCCAAACCGGGTTGTGAGATACTTGCCGGAGAAGTAGTTGAAACCGACATCGATACCCACTACCAGGAAGATGGATAGGACCATCATCAGAATATAGGAGTTGCCCAGCAGTTTGAATGCGGAAGCCATCGAAGCTTTCTCGCCTGTTGAGGCGGTCTCCTCAATCTTCACGCTGCCGAGCCAGAGCACGCTCAGGAAGGAGATAATTCCGTAAACAAGGAAGAGGAGCTTCCAGTCGCCGAAGCGGCTGAAGAGGAGGGCTGCCAGCGGAGCGGCTATCATTGAGCCGATGGCCTTTACGAACTGTGAGAAGCTGAGGAAGCTGGAGGCTCTTCTGCCCGGCACCACGTCAACAAGCAGGGGGTTGGCGGAGACCTGAACGATGGTGTTTCCTATGCCGAGCAGTGCAAACCCGGCAATCACCGTCGCAAAGTTGTAAAAGAAGAAGGGTATCAGCAGCCCCACTCCCGTCACTCCCATGCCGATATTGAGCATGGTCTTCTTGCCTACCCTGTCCTGCAGGATGCCCACCGGCACCGACAGTATGAAGAACCAGATAAAGGCTGCGAAGGGTATCAGCCCGAGGATGAAGTCGCTCACACCCGGAAAGTCACCGGCCACGCGATCTTTGCCTATACCTACCAGGTCGACAAAGCTCATGACGAAGAAAGAGAGGAGCACCGGCACCACCAGTCTCATCTCGATTTTTTTCTCATTCATTGTTTTGGTTTGTTCAGTCTTACATTAAAGGGAGAGCAGGCTGCACGGCCTTCCAGAATTTCTCATCATGAAGATAGGCGCTGCCAAGCAGTGCGGCATCCTCCTTCAGTTCGGAGATGGTCACCCTGGTGTTGCATCCTGCCTTCTGCAGTTCATTATCAAAGGTTTCTCCGAAGAGCTCCCATGCATATGATATGTTGCCTCCGGCTACAAGTATCTCTGCCTCAAACCGCTTCAGCCAGGGTGCAAGGAAGGCTCCCAGGTTTGTGCCGAACTCCCTGAAGATATCACGGACAACGGGATCGCTCTCTGCTGCCAGTGCTATCTCCTTCACACCTTCTGCCACAAGCCCTGTGATCTCTTTATATCTTGATGTGAACCAACGCGTTGAAAAGTAGTCGTCGGCTATGCCGTTACCAAAGGGAAGATGGTAGACGCATCCCATTTTCGGGACTCTCTCTCCCTCAACGATAGGGATGCGGTCACTGAGGAAGGCAGAACCGAATCCCGTACCGAGAGTTATTGCCATCATATTTGAGAAGCCTGCGGCTTTACCAGCCCAGGCTTCGCCCACGGCAAAGGAGCTGGCGTCATTCATGAAACGGACGCGGCAGTCGCAGGGCAGCCCCAGTGCTGAGGCTACTGCCTTTCCCACGTTAATGCCGTAAAGCTTTTCATATTTGGGCACGCCTCTGATGAGGCAGATGCCGTTGACATAGTCAAACGGCCCGGGCATGGCAAAGCCTATACCGCGGAGGTTGAATATTTGTATACCCTTCAGCACCTTCCGCAGAGTATCGTTCCATACCTTCAGTATCTCATCTGCCTCAGCCTTGTTATCAACGGGGCTTGAGGCACGCGAGGCATCAATAATACGGTGTTTCTCCATATCAACGGCAACAGCGGTGATATGACTGCCGCCTATATCAACACCAATCGCAATGTTCTGTAGCATAGGGTTCATGGCATGAATCTGGTCAGGTCCTGTTTAAAGCGTTGAAAATATCTATTTTTCCAAAGAGCGCAAAGGGAATTGAGTTTATTATTTCAAAAAATAGGAGCAATCGGGGAATTGTGTTAAATTCGTGATGTTAATCTCTATTTCCTATCCGTTCATAATCAAAAATTTTTCTGCTATGCCAAAAGCCACAAAGGAGGATGCGCTGCTGTATCACAGCAGCGGACGCAAGGGTAAGGTGGAGGTGATACCCACCAAGCCGTACTGTACACAATCTGATCTAAGCCTGGCCTACACACCGGGTGTTGCCTATCCATGTCTTGAGATTGAAAAGAATCCGGATGATGCCTACCAGTATACGGCCAAGGCCAATCTTGTGGCTGTCATATCAAATGGCACAGCCGTTCTCGGACTCGGTGACATCGGGGCTCTTGCCGGAAAGCCCGTGATGGAGGGCAAGGGGCTGCTCTTCAAGGTTTTTGCCGATGTCGACGTATTTGATATTGAGGTTGATGAGAAGGACCCCGAAAAGCTTATCGAAATATGTGCGAAGATAGCCCCCACTTTCGGAGGCATCAATCTCGAAGACATCAAGGCTCCCGAATGCTTTGAGGTGGAGACCAGGCTGAAGGCGATGCTTGACATACCCGTTTTTCATGATGATCAGCACGGTACTGCGATCATTTCGGCGGCGGGACTGCTCAATGCACTGGATATCAACGGCAAGGACATCCGGGATATCAAGGTTGTCGTCTGCGGTGCAGGTGCTGCTGCCAACTCTTGTTCTCGGCTCTATGTAGCCCTTGGAGTCAGGAAGGAGAATCTGATCATGGTTGACAGCAAGGGTGTCATCAACAGCAAGAGGAAAGATATCAACAAGTACAAGCAGGAGTGGGTCACTGACCGTGATATCAACACCCTGGCGGAGGCTGTGAAAGATACCGATCTTTTCCTCGGGCTCTCAGTGGCCAATATGCTGACGGCAGAGATGCTAAGCACTATGGCGCCTCATCCGATTGTCTTTGCCATGGCCAATCCCAATCCTGAGATAAGCTATGAGGATGCCATGGCCACCCGTGATGATCTCATCTTTGCCACCGGCAGGTCAGATTATCCCAACCAGATCAACAACGTACTGGGGTTCCCGTTTATCTTCCGTGGGGCCCTGGACGTCAGGGCCACCGGCATCAATGAAGAGATGAAGCTTGCAGCCACCAGGGCACTTGCAGAGATCGCCAGGGAGCCGGTGCCGGCGGAGGTGCTCAAAGCTTACGGGCTTACCTCCCTGGAGTTTGGCAGGGAATATATCATTCCCAAGCCTATGGATCCGCGGCTTATATCAAGGGTTGCCTCTGCCGTTGCGAGAGCAGCCATAGAGACCGGTGTTGCGAGGCTGACCATAGATGACTGGGATGAATATGAGAGATCACTTGACAGGCGGACGTCAGATCACATAAAACGGATTGCGGCCATCAGCTGTCTCTGACCTGAAACCAGAGAGGGCCGGTGCGCAACAGCCACCGGCCCTCTTCTTACCCTCTTCACTAAACCAACCACATAACTGTGCCCAAACTCTTAAAAAAGCACAGTATTATAATGCTGTTCTCAGCCTCATCTTTGTCTCATACAGGTCGAGGATCATGGAAGAGATCTGATCAATGGTAAAACTGCCCCTGTTGAGAGTCACATCAAAGAGATAATCGATACACAGTGGCTTTTTCTCAAGGAAATCGATGATCAGTTTATGCCTCTTCTCGTCGGTTTCAACAATATACTCCTCTGCCTTCTCAGCTGACATCTCCTTCTTTTTCATTACGTTCGGGATACGCCACTGGAGCGGCGCCACCAACCTGACATGCAGTGAGTTTGTCATATCACGGGTGATGGCCACTCCTCCCCTGCCGATTATCACCGCATAGCCATCACGGGCTATGGATGTCACCACCTCCCTGATCGCTTTCTTAACAGAACTGTCAGTAACGAAGGTGCCCGAGAAGGCCATTATCATCTGTGATATATCCGACATGCCGAAACCCTGGTAGTAGGTCTCAACGCGGTGCGTGTCAGTCCTGAGTTCGTGGGCTGCATGATAGATAATGTCCTTGTCAACCCACTTCCATTTGTTCGTATTGAACCTGAGGTTGAGTTTTGCAACCAGTTCAGCGGCGACCTCCCTGCCGTCACACCCGGTGAGGCGTGACACAGTAATCACAGGACCGGTCCGGTCGATGGGCCTGCCCAGCATCTCGGCCCTGTAGCGCGTATCAAAATAGTCAAATATCTTTTTCACGGCCACGGCATTGGCTGCCTCTGAAAGGGCTTATGGCACCTGTCATGGCGGCAGCGGGAAAATTTTACAAAATATAGTTAAAATTATTGACAATGTCAATTTTGACCGCCAAAAAATGACTTACTTATCAGATAAGGGCACGCTGATGATGATCAGCGGTAGTCCCTGATCACGTTGTCCCCGGATCCTGAGTCACAGTTCTCCGTACTTTCCGGGCCTGGCAGCATAGTGCCGCGCTTTCCGTGAACCAGAATGCATATTTTCCCTTGTTCCGTAAATCTATGGTCACGATTCTCCGTGCTCCGTGCGCCTGATGATCTCGTTCTGCAGATCCTCTCCCAGGTCGTTGAAATAGTCGCTGTACCCTGCCACGCGTACTATCAGATCACGGTACAGTTCAGGGTGTTTCTGTGCCTCGCGCAGAGTGTCAGCGCTGACAACATTGAACTGCATATGGTGTCCGTCGAGGCTGAAGTAGCTTCTTATAAGTGCTGTGAGTTTACTGTAGCTCTCTTCATCCTCAAAGAACTCAGGGGAGAACTTCTGGTTGAGCAGGGTGCCTCCCGTTCTCAGGTGATCGATCTTTGAGGCTGACTTTATCACTGCCGTTGGTCCCTGGCGGTCGACTCCCTGGAAGGGACTTATGCCCTCGGACAGCGGCACCCAGGCCTTGCGGCCGTCAGGGGTGGCACCGGTCACATTGCCGAAGTAGACATGTGATGTTGTCGGCAGCATGTTGATACGGTGGATCCCTCCCCTGGGTGTCGGCCTGCCGGTCACGGCATCATGGAAGATCTCAAAGACAGCCACAGCCTGTGCATCGGCGTAGTCATCATCATTACCGTATTTGGGTGTTTTGTAGATCATCTCATACTGCATCTCTCCGGCACCCTCGAAGTTGTTTTTCATGGCTGTCAGCATCTCCTGCCATGTAAACCGCTGCATATCATATATATTGTACCTAATCGAGGTAAGTATATCGGTAATACTGCCCAGCCCCACTCCCTGGATATAGGTGGTATTATACCTGGCACCTCCCGCATTATAATCCCTGCCGTTGGCAATGCAATCTTCCAGCAGCAGCGACAGGAAGGGCACCGGCAGGTGGAGTGCGAAGGTCTTCTCAATGACATTGTTGCCCCTGATCTTTATATCTGCGAATTGATTTACCTGCTTCCTGTATGCCAGCATGAGATCGTCAAAGGAGCTGAACGACGAAGGGTCGCCTGTCATGGGACCTACCTGGGTTCCGGTACGGGTGTCGAAACCATTATTCAGTGTCACCTCAAGTATCTTGACCAGGTTGAAATATCCTGTCAGCCAGTAGCACTCGGTGCCGAATGCGCCTGTCTCAACGCAGCCCGAGGCTCCTCCGTTGCGTGCATCCACGATGCTCTTGCCCTGCCTCAGCAGCTCCTGTATGATAGCCTCAGTGTTGAATACCGAGGGCTGCCCGAAACCTGTCCTGATGATGTCCAGCGCCTTGTGGATAAAGGCGTCGGGGTTCTTGCGGCTCACCTGTATCATTGAGCCTGGCTGCAGAATCCTCATCTCCCGGATCACGTCAAGCAGCATATAGGTCATGCCGTTGACAGCGTCGCTGCCGTCCGGTTTCACTCCTCCGAGGTTTATCAGGCAGAAATCGGTATAGGTGTTGCTCTCCTGTGCCGTAACGCCCATCTTAGGGGGTGACGGATGGTTGTTGAATTTTACCCAGAAGCAGCCCAGGAGCTCATAGGCCTCATCGGGAGTGAGGGTCCCTGATTCTATGCCCTCCTTATATACAGGCCACAGATGCTGGTCGAGACGGCCGGGATTGAATGAGTCCCACGGATTGAGCTCGGTGACCACGCCCAGGTGGATGAACCAGTAATGCTGGAGCATCTCATGGAAGGTACGGGGTGCATGTGCCGGCACCCGACGACATATGGCCGCCATTTGCTCCAGCTCCCGGCGACGACCGGCATCCTTCTCTCCTGCCGCAAGTGTCTCCAGGGCATCGGCATGCCTGCCTGCATACATGATGATAGCTTCGCAGGCAATGTCCATTGCCTTTAGCTCCTCGTTACGGTCGTAGGCCTGCGGGTCATCGCGGAAATCGAGGCTGGCAACAGCATCAGCTATCTCCCTCCTGAGGTCCAGAAAACCGGTATGAAACATCTTGTAGCCCAATACAGTGTGCCCCGGCGCCCTCTGCTCCTGGAACTCGGTGAAGATACCCGCCTTATATGCTGCAAGCCACTCAGGTGCCATGCGCTCCATTATGCGGTCACGGTTGCTGCGTCCCTTCCAGAAAGGGATGATCTCCTCGCTGTATATCCTCCTGACCTCATCGTCAACCCTGAAGCTGACCTTCTCGCGGCCGTCCAGGATATCTAGGTCCTGCATCGAGTGAAGGCTGATCTCAGGGTATGTGGGTGTGGCCTTGGGCGCAGGACCTCTCTCTCCCACTATCAGCTCACCCTCATTGATGCAGATGGCCTTGTTCCGCAACAGATACTCAAAGGCCCGTGCCCTGAGCACAGGTGCGGAGAGGCCAACGGCCTCCCGGCCGGAATAAAACCGCGTGATAAGCTGCGCTCTCTCAGCGGTTATGGTCTCGGCAGCATTCAGGCTCTGTTCCCTGAGCCTCATAACTCTCTCTGTCATTTTCATATCCTGGTCCTTATTCTCTTTATGTTTTTTTGTCAGCCGCCTTTCTTGACATGGATCCCGAGCGGCTGGAGGATCGCCATATAGTCATCAAGATGCCCGTTGGAGATCTGGCTGTAGGACTCCATCCTGTCGGGCAATCCGAACCGGCGGTACTTTGAGATACCCGTCTTGTGGTACGGCAGCAGGTTTATCCCGCTTATCCTTCCCCCGCGCCGGCTCTCAATAAAAATACGCAGCTGTTCCATGTACTCCCTCTCAGCTGTCACTCCCGGTATCACCGGTATCCGCAGTATAACCTCAGCACCCTCTTCAAGCAGCATATCGAGGTTGGAGATGATCAGCCTGTTGTCGACACCGGTATATTTCCTGTGACTATCGGGATCAAGCAGCTTGATGTCATACAAAAAGAGATCGGTAAACTTCATCACTGATCTCATGACGTCAGGATCGGCATAACCGGAGGTGTCAACCGTGGTATGAAATCCGGCACTCTTAAGCAGGCTCAGACTCTCTGTCAGAAACAGGGACTGCATCAGGGGTTCGCCTCCCGAAAAGGTGACACCGCCTCCTGAATGCTCCATGAAGACCCTGTCACGTTCAGCCTTCGCCAACACCTCCTCCGGCGTATATTCCTTGCCGACAAGCTCTTCAGACCTGAACTCCCTGTCCCCGATCCTGTCTATCCGCCCGGTGGTAGCCTGGCCTGTCGCCTTGCCCTCGGGATTATGACACCACCAGCAGTCGAGCGGGCAACCCTTCATGAAGAAGGTGACCCTGATGCCGGGGCCGTCATGTATCGCATATCTTTTTACACTGAATATTAAACCTTTCATTGTGGTGCAACGTGATTGAGTCTTACGGGACAGGATTGCGGGGCGGCAGCCGGTGGCTGCCCTGATGAAAGGTTATCTGTTGTAGAACATGAGGCAATGATACAGCCTCCTTCCGAGGCGGTTCATCATAAACCTGTGTTCGAGCCGCTGCATGAGATAAATTATTAATGCAAACGTAGGCAATTCCTCTCATATTTCAAATATCGGCATTGATTTGAGGGTAGGCAAAAGTTAAAATTGCGAACGTATGACATTGATTATATGACTGTTGGCAAGCATGCCGTTCGATTAACAAAAGTTTAACAGAAAATGTGTGCAGCATTGGAGGGGGTTACCGGTCTTTATTACGGAAAGAGAATGGAAAAGGACAGTTCCGATTTTTTTTCGAAGGACAGTTAAGTGTTTAACCAAAAAGGGTCAGTCATGAAAAGAATTATTCTTCTGTTGGTACTCTGTGTCGGAATGGCAGCAATGTCATACGGCAGGGTCGTTGCGAGGGGCGAGTCAAATACTCCCTTCGGAAGCTACACCATTGAATTGTGCGATCAGCCCATGGCATTTGCCGGTGAGGAGATGAAGTGCTATCTGATCAGCTATTCAAAAAGCCCCGTGCAGGTCAAGGTCTACGTCGACAAGGACCGCAAGTGCAAAAACTACATTGTTCTCTCCGATGAGCTCAGTGTCATGTATTCATGTGACGGCAACATTTTCGGCGTCAAGAAGGTCGACAAAAAGTTCGGCAGTCTGGGAATTGCCACTGATGACTCGAAGCTTGACAGGATGAATTATTTTCATCAGAAGGTCATAGCCCGGGGAGAGACAAGTGATTTTGAAGCTGCAGCACTCATTGCATCTTATTTTCCCCAGCTTATCAGTTAGAGGCGGGGTAAAGAGTTTTTTCCTTCCTTAATCAGGCCGTCCGGCCTGTCTACGATCAGGTTTAGGTTGAATTGAGGGTGTCCCATACGGCACCCTCTTTCTTTTCATGCACTTTGAGGTAAGCTTGCGATATACGGCATTGATAAAATCAGGACAAATCCACGCTCTTTTATACCCGCCAACGTATAAGTTAATGCAGGATTCTGACCGAAATGTGTTGCATTAAGTCCGTCATCTGGTTAACAAATGTGAAAACAAGGCCGGAAATAAGCTTATCATCTCTCTTATTTCCTGTAAATAGGTATTTTTAACCTGCAAATCCAAACTTCAACGATATGAAAAAAACTTTTATTATGCTTTTAATTATTGCCGTGGGAGCGGTCTCGTGCAGGAAGGAAGCCTGTGAGAATCCGTTCTTCTGTGATTGGGACACGCCGTTTGAGGTTCCGCCCTTTGACCAGATTAAATTCGAGCATTTCAAGCCTGCCTACCTGAAAGGTATGGAGGAGCAGATGGCTGAGGTAGATGTCATCATCAACAATCCTGAAGAGCCCACCTTTGACAATACTATCCGGGCCATGCAGTTTACCGGCGAGCTGCTGACAAAGGTTCAGCGCGCCATGGTCCCCCTCAGCAATGCCAACACTAACGATTCAATCCAGGCACTGCAGAGGGAAATGTCTCCCCTCTTCTCAAAGCACAGGGATGACATTGCACTCAATGAAAAGTTGTTTGAAAGAGTGAAAACAGTATACGAAAACCGCGACAGCTTCGACCTCACCCCTGAGGAGAGCAAGCTTCTCGAAGATGAGTACCTGGGTTTCATCAGGAGCGGCATTGGTCTCTCTCCTGAGAATAAGGATAAGCTACGCAAGCTCAACAGCGAGCTGTTGCTCCTCTCGGTAAAATTCGGAGAAAACCTGTTGGCCGAGACCAACGGTTTCACACTCGTAATAGAGAATGAAGAGGACCTGTCAGGACTTCCCGAAGGTATCATGGCGCAGGCTGCTGACGCCGCAACCGCAAAAGATATGGAGGGCAAGTGGCTTTTCACACTGCATAATCCCAGTTATATTCCCTTCATGACTTACGCTGACAACAGGGCACTGAGGGAGAAGATGTTCAGGGGGTACATGATGCGTGGCAACAACGGCAACGAAAGAGACAACAACCAGATTGTTGCCGACATAATAAGGCTGAGGGTTGAGAAGGCAAAACTGCTGGGTTACGAGAGTCATGCCGACTATGTCCTTGAGCGCAATATGGCAAAGGAGCCTGAGACAGTACTTAATTTCCTTGCACAGATATGGGAGGCAGCCCTTCCGGTTGCAAAGGCAGAGGCTGCAGCACAGCAGGAGCTCATTGACAGGGAAGGCGGCAATTTCAGGCTGGAGCCGTGGGACTGGTTCTATTATACCGAGAAGATCCGCAAGGAGAAGTATGACCTGAGCGACGAAGAGACGAAACCATATTTCTCAGCCAAAAACGTTACTGACGGGATGTTTCACGTGGCCAAACGGCTCTACGGGCTTGAGTTTGCCGGGCGCAACGACATTCCCCTCTATCATCCTGATGTAAAGACCTTTGAGGTCACTCGAGATAAAAAGCATGTTGGCATCCTCATGATTGACTACCACCCGCGGGCCTCCAAGCGCGGAGGTGCATGGTGCAGCGGCATGAGGTCACAGAGGATTGACGAGAACGGAAAATTCGTCACCCCGCTCGTGAGCATGGTCACCAACTTCACGCCTCCCTCAGGAGACACGCCTTCACTGCTGACCCCGGATGAGGCAAGCACCCTTTTCCATGAATTTGGTCATGCGCTCCACAACCTTCTCTCAAATACTGAATATACCAGCGGAGTCTCGCGCGACTTCGTGGAGCTACCCTCGCAGATAATGGAACACTGGGTCTTTGAGCCCGAGGTGCTGAAGGTATATGCAAAGCACTACCAGACCGGAGAGGTTATTCCGGACGCACTTATTGAAAAAATCGAGAAGGCCGGCAAGTTCAACCAGGGATTCACCACCATAGAGTACCTGGCGGCCTCATCGCTTGACATGGAGTATCACTCCCTCACCGAGCCGGTTGAGATCAATGTCGGAGAGTTTGAGAAGAGCGCCATGGAGAAGTACGGTCTTATCAGGGAGATCATCCCCCGCTACAGGTCGACCTACTTCAGCCACATCATCGGCGGTTATTCGGCAGGTTACTACAGCTATATCTGGTGTGAACAGCTCGACGCCGATGCCTTCAAAGCCTTCAAGGAGACAGGCGACATCTTTAACCGTGAGGTTGCCGACAGATTTGAGAAAGAGATCCTTTCACGCAAGGGATCAAAGGATGAACTTGAGATGTGGGTTGCCTTCAGGGGTCGTGAGCCGGGCATTGAAGCCCTCCTCGAGAACCGCGGACTGCTGCAGCAGTGACATTCTTATCTGCAGATCAGGCTGATCAGGCAGTCAGCCCGATCTGATCATACCAAACTTGCGAATATTCCTCCCGGGGGTCAGGCTTCCGGGAGGATTTTTTTTACGGAGCATTGATCCTGCCGGGGGATAGAATTCATGGAACTATTTTTTGCTGAGTGACAATTTTCACGGCAGGTATCTGAACAGGGATCCTCCCCGGGGGGGTAGAATTCCTTGGACTATTTTTTCTGAGTGACAATCTTCCCGGCAGGTATCTGAACAAGGATCCTCCCAGGGGTCTGAATTCCCGAAGGTATTTTGATCAGAGTTACAGATTCTTCCCGGGGGGTTATTTTCGCTAATAGAGGGGAGACGACAGGGGGTGTGATAGTCATGTCCCGGACAGACTCGAGAGGCGCCTGATATCAAGGATTCTGACTTCACGGCGGTCCACAGATATGAGTCCTTCACTCTCCATCTCACTGACGGCCCTCGCCAGTGAAGGCCGGGTGACACCGAAATAGTCGGCGAGCTCCTGCTGTGTACGGTTATTGACTACCCTGCCGGAGATCGCTCCCGGCAGGGAGGAGATATAATGGGCATACTTCTCCCTGATGGTCCGGAATGAGAGGAAACGGAGCCTGTCCGACAAGAATAGTGCCCTGGTGCATACTGCCGTGAGATAATTGAGCAGTAACCTGCGGTCATTGTTCATAAGAGTAAGAAATTCGGACTTGCCGATGATCAGCAGCTCGGTATCTGCGTTTGCTATTACATTGACCGGGTAACGGGCATCCCTGCCGTAAATGAAAGCAGCAGCAAGAGCCTGTGGAGGGTAGACATCTTCTATCTTGATTGTCTTGCCTGTGAGATCTGTCATCTCCCCCCGCACGCTGCCAGAGAGCACAATCATCACCGAGGATATCTCCTCGCCGGCAATAACCACAACCGCACCGGCCGGAAAAGAGCGCGACCTGTAGTTGACACTTTCAAATATACCATCTATCTCAGCGTCACTGAGACCGCTGAACAGAGGTGACCTGCTGAGAACGGGAAACTTCATTTAATTTGTTTGTGTCACAAAAATAATGTAATTTGTAACAAATGTTACATTTCCTCTCTTTGGTTCTACCTACTTTTGTGGCTGAAGATTATAAAAAGAGAGATGGAAAGGGATATAATCAAGATAGATGAGGAGCTTTGCAATGGCTGCGGTTTGTGTGTACCCAACTGCCATGAGGGCGCGCTCCAGGTTATTGACGGCAAGGTCAGGCTGGTGTCGGAGCTTATGTGTGACGGACTGGGAGCATGCATAGGATACTGCCCCGAAGGAGCCATCACCATTGAGAGGCGTGAGGCAGAGCCCTATGATGAGATAGCGGTGATAAAGGAGATGGCGGGCAAGGGCTCCAACACCGTCATCGCCCACCTGAGGCACCTGAAGGACCATCATGAGTATGGGTACCTTGAGGAGGGTACCACCTGGCTGGAGGTTCACAGCAACGAACTGCCCTTCAGTGTTGCCGGGGTCCTCGCAGCTGTCAGTGGTAAAATCGCCAGGGAAGCTGATTCAGAGGCCGCCCTGGCTGCAAAAGGAATGAGTATGGCACAGGGTGTAAGCCACGGACAGGGCGATCACGGAGGGCACCCTGCA
>CALMRD010000353.1 GCA_937871625.1 uncultured Bacteroidales bacterium
ATAAACGGCGGAATCACCAATGGCAATGATCTGATAATGAGGGTGTCGGTAAAGCCTGCCGCCAGCACAGGTGTGCCTCAGAAGACCTTCGATACCGAAAAGGGCGAGATGACCGAGCTTGAGATAACCGGCAGGCATGACACATGTATAGCAAGACGTATCCCTGTCATACTGGAATCTGCCGTTGCCATAGGACTGGCTGACCTGCTGCTTACAGACAGGGGCATAAACGGAGTGCGCGAGCGCTGACGGCCACGCTGCAGATGGCCACCCTGCAGAGGGCCATGCGCAGAGAGGGCTGCTCAGATGGTCATTGAGAGTATGCGCTCAGTCCTGTCAGTGATACGGTACCTGTCATCAATCCGGTAACCCATCACCCATACCACCTCCTCACCTGACAGGAGCAGAAGCACCTTATCCTTGGCTGTTGCCGGTATCTTGAGATCTATCAGGAAGTCACTGATCTTTTTCATCCGGGTCATGCCCAGTGGCCTGAACCTGTCACCCGGGGCCCACTGCCTTATCGTCAACGGGAACGTTATCAGTCCCAGGTCAACGCAGGCTGTCAGCCTGCCAGGCGGTATCGGCTCATCGGAAGGATGCAGCACCCGCAGGTCAGTGAAGAGGCCTGAGATGTGCATCTCATCAATTGAATGGAACAGCTGATCCGGTGGAGGCCCTTCACTCTTTTCTGTAACCAGGATCTTTCCCCTGTCAACCAGAATACGGTGGGTGGCGGTATCCATATACCTGCCTGTGGATGATCGTAGCAGTGAGAGCAGTTCCCCGGTCTGACCGGAGGAGATGTTAAATCTGCGGAACAGCTCATAGATATGAGGCGCTGCCGGCTGCAGTGCAATAAGGCTGCCTATGTCAGCCTCATATCCCTCCTCCCGGCACCTGAATATCTCCTGCCGGATCTTTTCAATATGGAGATCAACGATCTCCGAACTCGATCTGAGGTGACTCATAGTGGCTGTAATGGCATTTCTTGCTCCCGGCCGTACCCTCTCCAGATCGGGGATAACCAGGTGTCTGATCATGTTGCGGGCATACTTCAGACCGGCATTGGAGCTGTCTTCCCTGAATTTGACCTTTTTTTCCGCTGCCCAGGCTGCTATCTCATCCCTCCGTGCAAAGAGCAGGGGCCTGATAACATTCTGGTGGCGCGGACTCATGCCGGTCAGCCCGCTGATGCCGGTGCCACGGAGCAGGTTGATAATAAATGTCTCAATGTTGTCGTCAAGGTTGTGGGCCACAGCCACAGCATCAAATCCGCCGCGGCTGACAAGGGCGTCAAACCACTCATAGCGCAGCTCGCGGGCTGCCATTTGTACCGAGATCTTCCTCGAGGCTGCATGTCCCAGCGTGTCAAACCTCATGGTTTGTACTTTAATGCCATGCTTTGCCCCGTAGCTGATCACAAATCTCTCATCACCATCAGATTCCCTGCCCCTGAGTGTGAAGTTACAATGCGCTATCTCATGGTCCGTACCGGCCTCCCTGAACAGAGAAGCCATAACCATTGAGTCTATACCCCCGCTGACGGCAAGGAGGATCCTGCTGCTTCTGCTGAACAGCTTCTCCTGGTTTGAATATTGGAGGAATCTCTGAAGCATCTCTGACTGACCTGCACAAAGTTAATAATCAACCGGTGAATTGCCATCTGCCTGGCTCATAAACTGAACCGTAACTGTTGTTTTCACAGGAAGGGAATCATACCTGGCGGTTGCGGCTCAAATCCCGGAGGCCGCAGCCTGGGTATGCCGGCCGCGTTTATCCATGAACGCTCAGACCACGGAGGTACATTCGGATACCATGCCAGCCTTATCTGTATGGTGTTCATCACAAGCTGATCGTTTCTTACCCTGACACCTGCACCTATGGCCGGGATCACGTAATAGCTTCCCTCCCGGAACCCGTCGCTCGAGAGAAGCCCGGCATCGGCAAAGGCATAAAGTGCAAACCTGAACCCAATGAGCGGCTTGCTGAGAAAAAGTACCGGTTCAACAGAGGCTGTTACCCTTTCTGTGCCCTTTATCGAGTCATTGCGGAAACCCCTTACGAAGTCATTGTTCCTGATGAAGAGAAACTCGTCGGTGTACCTGTTGAACCCCCCGGTGTAGTAACCGTTGAAGAATATCCTTATCCTTGACCGGCCTGCACGGATCAGGGGGGTGAAATACCTGAGGCTGGCCTGCACAACACCCTGTTCTGCTTCCCCTCCGTTAATGAATGATGAGTAGCCGAGGCCGCCGTAAAGATAGCCTGCCCGGTTGAAGAGATTGCCGAAGGCAAGCTTCATCCCGGCAAAGGTTCTCCATTTGTACTCATTCTTCTCCCTGCCGCCCATCACTTCTATCATGTAACCGTACGGGATATCCTCTGTGCGCCCGTAACTGTATATCAGTGAGGTATTGATAAATCTCTGTGAGGTCAGGCTGAGAAGGCCGGTCCACTGCTGGTAGTTTTGAAGCCGGTAGTAGGAGAAGTCGTCAATCTCTGGCCTGGCAAAGACATTATTGTGGATATAACGTATGCCGGTAATAATACGTGTTACGCTCTTTCTGTCCACCATGAATGATCTCGCCGCCCAGTAGTCATGCCTGATAAACTTCAGCGGCACAGCTGTCTGCATGGTGTCAAGATCTTCGGTGGTACGCGTCATGGTGAGCGAGGCAGACCATGCATATCTGGTTTCAGAGGTGACGAAATCACGGGCAAACTGACCTCTCAGGCAGTTCACCCCCAGCCCGTCAGAGAATCCCAGCTCCAGATCGGAGAAGGAGCGGGCTATGTTCCTTATGGAATAGTTCACCCCGAAGCCCGGCCAGGGATACTCTTTGAAATCGTATGGCATTGAGAGTGACAGCTCATGACCCAGTCCTGCAAAGTTCCTGTCATAAGCCCTGAGCATTCCTGCCTCAAACCCATCAAAACTCACGTTGACACCGTAGGGGTAGTTTTCGCGCACGATGATTGCAACATCGGCATAAGTGCTGTCAACAGGAACAATGGTAATGCGAGCGTCATCAATATATGGCAGTTGCCGGAGCAGCCTTTCATTGTCAGCCATCTCCTGCGGTGAAATGGTATCTCCTTCCCGGAACAGGATGTATTGGTTTAGAATAAACTGTTTGGTCTTGGTGTAGGTTGAGTTCATCACCTTCTCGGCGCGGGAAGGGTCATAGTCGGCAGGGTTGTCGATAGAAGTACCAAAGGCGTTAAGTCTTACCAGCTCACGGTTTCTGATGATCTTTCCCCTATAGTCGTCATATGGTGCCGTACTTGTCATATTCTCCCTTGCCGAGCCGGGAGGGGCGTGGCTGACAATGAGCATATCATACAGGAGACTGGTGAAACGCCTCCTCTCCGCCTTCACCTTCAGCGAATCGTAAAAGGCACGTGAAAGAGTGTCCCGCGGCAGCTCCTGGGCGGAGGACACTGCGACCGGGAGGATCGAAAAAATGAAAATGAGAGTAACTAAACGCAGATAAGGGTTCCTATTTGCACACGGCTTCACGTCTGCTTTGAATTGGCATCCAGAACATCGTCAGAGTTAAACTGGAATCCCAGTCTTTTTCCCGTTATCAGCCTTGAGTGCTGTATCTTTGATTCCGCCTGACCTACAGATGCAATCTTCACAGTGTCGTAGGGCGGGACCAGAAGATCGAATTCGAGGGAGTAGTTAATGGCAGTATAGACTATCTTCTGAAGCGATTCGATGCTGAAGGCTTCATTGCCGAAGTTGGTGAAGAGCATTCCCATCTGCCTCTTGCCTTCCACGAAGTACTGGTTTTCATGGTTGATGAAGATACGGGCAATGAGGTATCCCAGGTCGTCAAGTCTCGAATATTTGAATGAGTCGGCAAGGAAATTGTAGATGTTGATGATACCACTGTAGGCGTTGAATTTGTTTTTCTGGATGTAGGCTGTCTTCCACGCCGGATGCTCGCGGTCAAACTGGAAGATATTGGAGTGCATGCTGAAAAGAAGCATGTCGGCAGATACCATAAGCTGCGCATCAAAGTTGCTTCTGTCAGTATATTCCAGGTGTATCCTCGGATCAATGCCGGTAAGCTGACCGTTTACCTCCTTTGCAAGATTCTTCAGTATATCCTTGACCATCATGAAAGCGGTGGCAGTATTGTCGAACACTACCTGTTTAAGTACTGACTTGCTTTTGAGGCTATCGACTATCATTCCCTTTCTGCGGGCTGTCTCTTCCGTCATGATCACATGTTTTGGTTCACCGACTAAATTTAGTGAATATTTTGATATCAAATCCGGGCCTCTGCATCAATAAGCCCTTGCAAAGAGCACTCTCCTCTGTGAAGGTCTGCCCGTCAGTATACACTTGCCCTCTTCGTCGGGATTATTGAAGGGCAGGGCTCTCACGGTAGCCTTGGTCAGATTCTTGATCTGCTCCTCTGTTTCCGGCGTGCCATCCCAGTGTGCCATAACAAAACCGCCCCTGTTCTCGATGATATCACAGAACTCCTCCCAGGTATCGCACCTGTATGTGTTCTGTTCCCTGAATGTCAGCGCCTTCCTGTAGATGTTATGCTGTATCTCCTCCAGGAGGGCCGTGACATGCTCAACGATGCCGGCACGTGCTACTGTCTCCTTGGTAAGGGTATCACGGCGCGCCACCTCCACGGTGCCCCCCTCAGCATCGCGCGGGCCTATTGCCAGCCTGACCGGTACCCCCTTGAGCTCATATTCGGCAAATTTGAACCCCGGCTTCTGTGTGTCACGGTCGTCATACCTTACTGTGAGGCCCGCCTTCTCAAGGGAAGCCTTGAGATCAAGGGCTATGGCAGAGATGGCATCCAGCTGCTCATTGCCCTTGTAGATGGGTATAATGACCACCTGTATAGGTGCCAGTTTCGGCGGAAGTACCAACCCGTTATTGTCAGCATGAGCCATCACCAGCGCTCCAATAAGCCTCGTTGTGACTCCCCAGGAGGTGGCCCACACATAGTCGAGTTTTCCCTCCCTGTTTGTGAACCTGACATCAAAGGCCCTGGCGAAATTCTGGCCGAGGAAGTGGCTTGTGCCACCCTGCAGCGCCTTGCCGTCCTGCATCAGCGCCTCTATTGTATAGGTGTCTATGGCACCGGCAAACTTTTCACTCTCGGTCTTCACGCCCCTGACAACAGGTACTCCCATGTAATTCTCCACGAAATCGGAATATACCCCGAGCATCCTGAGGGCTTCCTCCTGCGCCTCCTCACTGGTGGCGTGAGCCGTATGACCCTCCTGCCAGAGGAATTCAGTGGTGCGGAGAAAGAGCCTGGTGCGCATCTCCCACCTCACAACATTGGCCCATTGGTTGATGAGCAGCGGCAGGTCGCGATATGACTGAATCCAGTCCTTGTACGTGTTCCAGATAATCGTCTCCGAAGTAGGCCTTACAATCAGCTCCTCCTCAAGCTTGGCATCCGGGTCCACAATTATGCCAGAACCGTCGGGGGATTTTTTAAGACGGTAATGGGTCACTACGGCACACTCCTTGGCAAACCCTTCAACATGAGCAGCTTCCCGGCTGAAAAACGACTTGGGAATAAACAGGGGAAAGTATGCATTGACATGCCCGGTAGCCTTGAACATCCTGTCGAGTTCAGCCTGCATCTTCTCCCAGATGGCGTAACCGTACGGCTTGATCACCATGCATCCCCTGACAGCCGAATTCTCTGCCAGGTCAGCCTTTATCACCAGATCATTGTACCACTGCGAATAATTCTCCTCCCTGTTTGTAAGAAACCTGGCCATTCCTCTGTTTTACTGTTTATATTTGTTTAACGGAAAAAAGATTGCGTAAAAATAGACAAATCTTGCATACGAAAGATAGAGCCTGAGTGTGAAGAACAAATTTTCGCACAGCGGACAGATTAACAGACCGGCAGCTGGCAACCGGATGCATGCGGTGGGATGGGAACCGGACCAAAACAGGCTTATTATCGTGGAAAATGACATTTATGTGCCCAGCAGTCCACTCTTGGTACGAAATTTGTGTATTTTTGGTATGGATAACAACAGGAGGTGAAATGAAAAAGTTTTTGTACATAATCCCGGTGATACTTCTGACAGCAAGCTCGTGCTCTTCACTGCGCTTTACGGGAGCTGTCAGTGATGACCTTTACTACAGGCCTTCAGATCAACCGGTAGTGGTTGAAAAAAGCACCGCAGTGGTCAGAGACGCTGACCAGACCTTGTATGACAACATATTTGCAGCAGACACCCTGATAGCTGATGAATATATCGCTGAAAACGAATACGTTGACTATGCCTCCGCCGGCGAAGCCACCGTTATCAACAACTACTACGGAAGCAGTGCGGCCGAAAGGATATATCTCTTCAACAATGACTACTTCTATCCTTACTGGAGAGATCCGTTCTACTTCTCACCATTCTCAATGAGTTTCGGTCTGGGATACGGGTACTACGGTTCATACGGTTATCCCTACTGGGGATATGACCCTTTCATGTATGACTGGTATCGTCCCTATTCGTACTATCCGTACTACTCCTCGTACTACTCACCATACTACTCGCCGTGGGGTGGATACTATAATCCCTGGTATTCGGGTTATGCATACCCCTCATATTACTACAGCGACAACCTCAGTCCTTCTGTTGCCCGCAGGGGCGGTTACAGCAGCACAGCCCGCGGTTCATATACGACATCCGATGCCAGGAGAAAGGCAGCTGGTGTATCTGCCGGTTCAGGAACCGTTACCAGCAGGAGGGTGCCTTCATCTGCTGACCAGAACACAGGTACTGCCACAGGATCACGCAGGGGTGTGCCCGAGACCGGTACAACCACCAAGGCCGGGACAGCTGAAAGCACAGTGCCAAGACCTGAATATACCCGCAGGGAGGCCACAGGCAATACCATCCAGAATCAGAACAGAACTCAGTCACAGGTAAGACCTGAGACCCAGACCAGGACACAGTACCAGGCCACTCCCGAGGGTCAGACTCAGACACAGAGTCGCACCAGGACAGGCCAGTTACAGGAGCCGGAGAGGACACAGGCAGGAAATCAGGTGGTGAACAGACCCCAGTATCAGACCACGGAGAGAACCTACACCCCGAGTTACAGTAACCCGAGAATGAATTCACGACCCTCATACAACACCACCAGGAGCACCACGCCAAATCCGGCCTACAACAGAAGCACCGCTCCTGTCACAAACAGCACCCGGTCGTCGGTGCCGACACGCAGCAGCTCACAGGGTTACACCCCGTCGAGATCATCATCACCCTCTGTTACCTACTCCACACCTTCACGCAGCAGCTCATCATCATCAGGTAATAGCAGGAGCAGCGGCGGGTCATCATACTCGGGAGGACGAAGCAGCTACAGCTCCGGAGGATCATCACGATCATCGGGAGGAAGCTATAGCTCTGGCTCATCATCATCTTCGACCTCCTCATCCTCTTCTTCATCCTCTTCCTCCTCATCATCAGGCGGCAGAAGGAGATAATATGACATTCCTGTTCCTTGTGACTATGTTCCGCAAAAAGCAGGAGCACAAGGAGTTGTATACCAAAAAAACGGGAAATGAGACTTACATAAGCAACTGATGACAAATGGATATGATTAAATCAGTTCATGCAAGTTCCATGCGAACCTTGAAAAGTAAAATATAGAAAGAATGAAACCAAGGATCTTAATAGCCGCCACTCTGATGCTTGTCGCCTCTGCGGCTGCAGCCCAGACACTCGATGATGCATTGAGGTATTCAAGGATTTTCTACCAGGGTACCGCCAGGTTCAACGGCATGAGCGGTGCCTTCACGGCACTGGGAGGAGATATATCTGCCGTGGCACTGAACCCTGCCGCCGCAGGCGTCTTCCGATCAACAGAGATAGCCATATCACCAAACCTGATGTTCCGTTCCCTGAACACCAGTTTCAACGGATTCAGCAATGATAGAAGCGCCTCTGATTTTAAACTGGGCCAGGTAGGAGTGGTATCCTCACTTTCTACCGGCAGGAAGTCAGGGCTGACAAACCTCAACATTGCATATACCCTGAACCGTACCAACAACTTTTACCGGTACGCGGTGATAGACGCCATAAGTGACAACTCCTCCATGGCCGACTTCTGGGCACTGCAGGCAGACGGTTACAATACATGGGAACTGGAAGGTATGCCGTGGGTCGCCTATGACTCATACATGATAGACACACTCTCGGGGCAGTTTACTGAATATGCCTCCATCTTCTCCTATTATGGCGATACAGAACCGGTATACGGTCAGAAGATGAAAAGGACGATTGACAACTATGGCTACACTAACGAACACAATATCGCCATTGGGGCAAACATAAGTGATAAATTTTATCTGGGAGCCGCATTCGGGATCACCGGCCTCTCCTATACCAGCCACTACCTGCATTCGGAGATCGATGATGCAGACCTCATATTTGATTTCGAGAACTTCTCATATACAGATCATTTCGTGGCCAGAGGCGCCGGATTCAATTTCAAGCTGGGAGCTATTGTGAGACCTGTTGAATCTCTCCGGCTCGGGCTGAGTTTCACAACCCCAACGGTATATACTGTTGATGAATGGTTTTACAACAACTTCACCGCCTTCCTCAATAATGATACGCCCGGTGATTTCAGTGATGACATAGACTATTCAAGTGAATCAGGTGAGTTAACCTACCGGTACCGTATTACCACTCCCTACCGTATCAATGCAGGGATTGCATACCAGGTCGGTAATTTTGCAATTCTGAGCGCCGATTACGAATTTATAGACTATGCCACTGCCAGGCTGAGCCGGGGAACAGACGGCTATGATTTCTATGACGAGAATGAAGATCTCAAATCAGAACTGGGATCGGCCGGTAACCTGAGACTGGGTGCCGAAGTGCGTCTCGGATCACTCTACCTGCGGGGCGGTTACAGCCACTACGGCTCTTCGTTTCGCGAGGGCACCCTTAATGAGAGCGCCACCAACACCGGCTACAGTACCGGCATAGGCTTCAGGCAGAACAGGTTCTATATCGACCTCTCAATGGTATGGCTGAACAGCAGTGAAGCCTATATGTTATATCCCGATGATCCGAGAAGCAATCCTCTCTATCGCAGCGATCCGGCTTACATTGATACGAACGATAAATATCTTTCAGCAACGATAGGTTTTAAATTCTGACAGTTGGTTATTATTGACGGTTTTCCAGGGACCCCTGCAGCAATGCCCGGGTCCCTGGTCCGTTGTTGAGCAGCATGTCAATGATGCTCATTCTTTCTGTAAACCCGTACCTCTCACTGAAAACCTGGGTGTAGGGGATGGTTTTATAGCCGGGCA
Organism: uncultured Bacteroidales bacterium; assembly: GCA_937871625.1. Classification (GTDB taxonomy): domain Bacteria; phylum Bacteroidota; class Bacteroidia; order Bacteroidales; family VadinHA17; genus SR-FBR-E99. The sequence continues at coordinate 9,333 of CALMRD010000353.1, forward strand.
AGGTGACTGCTCCTTTAGGTGTGATGCTGTAACGGTAATCCTCCTCCACCGTTCCTTTCCCGATGAATTTATCAGTGAATGATATCCGCACTTCCAGTCCTGCTGCATCACACATCTTCCGCAGGGCTCTCTCATTGAGATCGAGGAGGAACTCATATTTTCCCGAGACTACGCTCTCGATGACATCATAATAGTATTCGTAGAACGGAGCAGCAGCATAGGCGGAGGTAATGCCTCTCAGGTGAAGCTCCCGCCATCGCCGGCTGTTGTCGATGCGCAGGTCTCTCAGGGGTGTCTTGTGGAAGGATCCCCGAAGAACCGGGACAGTCAGCTGAAGAGGGCCGTTGGGCCCCAGGATCATGCACCTGTTCCGATAGGTCTGCTTAATATAATTTTCATGTTTTTCGATGACGACATCATCAGAACAGGCTACCAGGCTGAAATATTCGGCAGGAGGAAAATAGGCAGTGGAAAGAAGTACCCTGCCTCTCATACCCCATATAGCCTGTTTATCCGGCTGGCTGAGAAGCCGGCCCCGAACCCGTTATCAATGTTGACGACCGTCACCCCGGCGGCGCAGCTGGTCATCATGGCCAGCAGTGCCGAAAGACCTTCAAAGGAGGCTCCGTAACCCACACTCGTGGGCACCGCAATGACAGGCATATTCACCAGTCCGCCCACAACACTGGCCAGGGCACCTTCCATCCCGGCTATCACAATGGATACCCTGCATGAACGTATCTCAGGCAGTTTGTCAACGAGACGGTGTATGCCTGCAACCCCTGCATCATATATCCTCACAACATCATTGCCGAGCAGCTCGGCTGTGACAGCAGCCTCCTCCGCCACCGGAATGTCAGAGGTGCCGGCAGTGATCACGGCTATCTTGGCCGGGGGCCGGACCAGCTCCTTCCTGTTTATGCTGATTATCCTTGCCGTCTCGTAATACACAGCTTCGGGAAATGAATGGCGCAGATGTTCATACATCTCCCCCGGAGCCCTGGTGCCAATGATGTTGTTCCCATGTTCAACCATTACCCTGAAGATGGCCTCCACCTGCTCCGCCGTCTTGCCGGCGCAGTATACTATCTCCGGGTAACCGGTACGGAGCTCACGGTGATGGTCAATACGTGCGAAACCGAGATCGCTGTACGGAAAATCACGGAGCTTCTCCATGGCCTCCTCAACGGACACTGAACCAGCCCTTAGCCCTTTAAGTATCTTTTCCAGTTCTACTGCATTCATGTTATGCCTCCCTTATGTCCATACTACCGCTGCGGTAACCCTCCAGGTCAATGGTTACGTACCTGTAACCCGATTTTCTTATCGCAGCTGTTATCTTTTTTCTGGTCTCTTCATCCAATATGCGTGCAAGCTCTTCCCTCCTGAATTCTATCCTTGCCAGATCACCGTGTACCCGCACCCTCGCTCCGGTAAAACCCAGTTCCGAAATTCTCATCTCTGCGTCGTGTGCCTTCCTGAGTTCACTGACTGTAATTGTGGTGCCGTGAGGGAAACGGGTCATGAGGCAGCTGTTTGATGGCTTGTCACTCACCTCCAGCCCGGCTTCCCGCGCAAGCTCCCTGATCTCGCCTTTTTTAAGTCCTGCCTCTGCCAGCGGACTCCTGATGTTCAGTTCCTTCAGCGCCCTCATGCCCGGCCTGTGTTCGTGGAGGTCATCAGCATTGGTGCCGTCAAAAACTGTGTCAAACCCGCTCTCCGCGGCTGCTGCCTTAATCGCTCCCATCAGTTCACTCTTGCAAAGATAGCAGCGTTCCGGCGGGTTGTCACCAAGCGATGCCGGTATTGCCACGCTGATCTCCCTCTGATCTATTGACAGGCTCCTGCAGAACAGGGCTGCATCTTTCAGTTCATCGTCAAACATATAGGGAGTACGGACCGTTATGGCCATCACCCTGAAGCCGGGTACCGATGCTGCCACGCTTGCAAGAAAGGTGCTGTCAGTGCCCCCGGAGAGGGCTACAACCGCTGCGCCGCTCTCAGCGATCAACGACCTGAGTCTGACAAGTTTTTCCCGGCTGCTCATTCCTTTTCCTGTGCTGCTGCTGTTATCTCCTGAATGATCTGCTTCATCGGCAGCCCTGTCACCCTGGCTATCTCTGCACACCGGTCAGCCTCAGGCTTGACCGAGACGAGCCTGTTGTTGTAATATGATTTTTTGATGACAACCGTTCCGTATCGCGTCTCCATCTCCTCAAACTCCCGGTGAAGCGTCTCTTTCATGACGGGCACCACCCTGAGACCTATGGTGGTCGATTCGGTGAAGAGAATCTCCCTCATGGCATCCAGGTGCTCCTCACCGCAGATCACGCTCAGAGTATATGCCGGTCTTCCCTTTTTCATGATGACCGGAGTGAACCAGACATCACCGGCGCCGGCGGCAAACAGTCTTCCGGAGATATGCTCCGACATCTCAGGGTTCATATCGTCAATATTGCATTCCACCAGCAGGGCATTGTGGCCCCTGGGCCGCTCCTCAGCACTCTCTGCCAGGATGATCCTGAGTATGTTCGGCCGCGACGGGTTGTTCTTCTGGCCGATACCGTAACCACTCCTGGTTATAATGTATGATATGTCCTCCGGCAGGGGCTCTGCCATGGCAGCAATAATTGCTGCACCGGTAGGTGTTGTCGCCTCAAAGTCGACACCCCCGGTGTGTACCGGGAAGCCTTTGATGATCCGGGCCGTGGCAGGGGCAGGGACAGGCATCACTCCGTGTGCGCATCTGACCATGCCGCCGCCAAGCTCCAAAACAGATACATATACCCTGTCAACTGCCAGTGCCTCAAAACATATTGCAGCACCGACAATGTCAATGATCGAATCTATCGCACCGACTTCGTGAAAATGAATTTCACTGACCGGTTTGTCGTGAACAGCTGCTTCAGCCTCAGCTATATGCCTGAAGATTCCGAGAGCCGTACTCTTTATCTTGCTGCCGAGAGTACTGCCGTTAATGATCTTCTCTATGTCAGCAAGGTTTCTGTGCGGGTGAAGATGCTTTGCAGCTTTCTCCGGCTCCGGATCACCGTAATGATGATGACTGTGATTATCATCATGATTTTGACTGCCGGCATGCACATTATCACCGTGATGATGCTCATGACTGTGATCACCGGCATGCTCCCGGCTATGATCGTCGCGGTGCTCATGATCACTGTGATGAGTGTGCATGTGACCCCTGTCCGGCTCATCCCCATGGTTCTGATCATGATCCTCTTCCGTCACCACGGTAACCCTCGTGCCTGTGATGCCGTGCCTCTGGTCAGTGGTGATCTCAAGATGCCATCCCTGCAGCTCCAGTTTGTTCAGCCCCTCGGTCAGGATATCGCGGTCGACTCCAAGGTCGAGCATCGCCCCCAGGTTCATGTCACCGCTTATTCCGGAAAAACAGTCGTAAATAGCAATCCTCATCATTAGGTTTTTTTAACATTCGGTTATCCTCAGGTAACGTGGCGCACTGCCTTGCACTCAGGCTGCTAATATAAGAATACGGTCGCTATATATTAAAAAAAATGTTTATTTTGCACACTCTCATTTTTGGGGTAATAAAAGATACAGAAGGGTATGAAAAGACGTAAATTCCTGCGCAGCTCTCTCGGTGCCGGAGTGGCGGCAGGTGCCATGATGAGTTTTGGCCGGTATGAGAAGCTTCTTGGAGGCAAGCCTCTGCCCTCAGGGGCCAACTATGATCTTGTGGCTGTCATGGGCGGAGAGCCTGCTGCCATGTTTGATCTCGGAATTCAGGCAATGGGAGGAATGGGTACCTTTGTCAGCAAGGGACAGAAGGTTCTTATCAAGCCTAATATAGGATGGGATGTTGTACCTGATAAGGGTGCAAATACTAACCCTGCACTTGTAAGGAGGGTCATTGAACACTGCCTCAGGGCAGGAGCCAAAGAGGTATATATCTTCGACAACACATGTGATAACTGGGTCAAGTGTTACAAGAACTCAGGCATAGAGCAGGCGGCAAAGGATGCAGGTGCAAAGATGGTCCCCGGCGGTTCGGAGAGTTACTACCAGGAGGTGACCATCCCCAACGGGAAGAAGCTCACCAAAACCAAGGTCCATGAACTGGTGCTCAGCAGTGATGTTTTTATTAATGTGCCGGTACTCAAGCATCACAGCTCTGCCAGGATGACCGGAGCGCTGAAAAACATGATGGGCGTTGTCTGGGACCGTGGTTACTGGCACAGGAATGATCTGAACCAGTGCATAGCCGACTACACGCTCTTTGACAAAAAGCCTGCACTGAATATTATGGATGCCTATAATGTGATGATGCGCAATGGTCCGCGCGGTGTGTCGGTGGGAGACCTCTCAAACATGAAATCCCTGATGATCTCCACCGACTGGGTAGCCATTGATGCTGCCGGTGCCAAAATGATGGGCAAAGAGCCGTCATCAATTGAACATATAGCCCTGGCTGCCGCAATGGGCGCAGGCAAGATGGACCTCTCATCAATGAACATCCACAGGATGAAAATGTAGAAGTTGATGAGGTCATCGGCACTCAGACATATACGAACGGTATTTTCAGTACTCGTACTCCTGATATTTGTCTATCTTTTCATTGATTACAGGGGGACACTGGGAGAGAATGCCTTCGGCCCGATACTGTACCTCCAGTTTGCACCTTCTCTGCTCAAGTTTATCATCGCCGGTGTGGCAGCCTCCACCGGTTTCATTGTGATCATTATACTTACTCTTATCACAGGGCGTACATATTGTTCTTTTCTCTGCCCGCTGGGGATTCTTCAGGATCTCTTCAGCCGCATGGGAGGAATGATAAAGAGACGTTTCCGGAGATACGGCTTCAAAAAGCCGTACACATGGCTCCGTTACTTCATACTTGTGCTGACTGCCGGGATACTTCTCCTCGGCGGCGTCTATGTTCTTACCATCCTTGATCCCTACAGCATCTTCGGCAGGTTCATGACCTATTTCGCACAGCCGGTTGTATTGCTGATCAATAACCTCCTGGCCTCACTGCTGGGCAAATTTGATATATACTCTCTCTACAGGATAGATATCGTTGCCTATGAGCTGGCAGCCTACTTTATTCCCGTGGCGTTTCTGTTCCTCGTAGGCCTTCTGGCCTTCAGGTACGGAAGACTTTATTGCAATACCGTTTGTCCTGTTGGTACTTTCCTGGGCCTTCTTAGCAAGTTATCTATTTTCAGGATCCGTTTTGAAGAGGATAAGTGTACCCGGTGCGGGAGATGTGCCATGGCATGCAAGTCGTCATGCATTGACTTCCTCAACAAACATATTGACGTAAGCAGGTGCGTCAACTGTTTCAACTGCCTGGACAGCTGCAGTGAAAATGCCATGTCCTACGGCCCTGTACGCCTCGGACGCAGCACACAAAGGGAGGATACAGACCCCTCAAGGCGCAACTTCATCACCGGTTCACTGCTGCTTCTCACCGGAGCTACTCAGCTGGCACATGCCCAGGATGATCCGCCTGTGCCGACTAAAGACTCTACTGTCAGGGAAGACAGGCTCTATCCGGTCTCTCCGCCCGGGTCAGTAAGCATAGAATCATACATATCCAGGTGCACAGCCTGCTCCCTCTGCATTATTGCATGCCCTACCAAAGTCCTGCAGCCTTCTGTCAGTGAATATGGTTTCGCCAGTATCATGCAGCCGCGAATGGACTTTCACAGGGGATTCTGCAATTATGACTGCAACCGCTGTACCGATGTCTGCCCCACGGGGGCTATCATGCCCCTGATGATCGAGGCCAAGAAGCTTACACAGATAGGTAAGGCAGTATTTATAAAGGAGAATTGTATTGTACATACCGAGAAGACAGCCTGTGGAGCATGCTCTGAACACTGCCCCACAAAAGCCTGTCATATGGTACCATATGAAGGAAACCTGCTCATTCCGGAGGTGAAGGACGAGATATGCATCGGATGTGGTGCATGTGAATATGCATGCCCTACAAAGCCATACAAGGCAATATTTGTCGACGGAAACCCGACTCACGAAGCAGCCCTCAAGCCTGAGGCCGTGGAGCTGGAAGCTACTCCGGAAGACTTCCCGTTCTGAAACTCTCTGCACCCTCCTCCTGGAGCCGACTTAGACTCCGGCATCACCTGATTTAAAAAAACCGAAAACATGATAATTGTCCTGTAAGACGGCGCTAAATACCGTTAATTTGCGCTATCTTTTTTTTCGGAAATTATATACCGTTTGTTTTATGAAACCTACACATATTGAGCATATTGGCATTGCTGTAAATTCAATAGCCGAAGCAATTCCTTTCTATGAGAAAGTACTCGGCCTTAAATGCTACAACATTGAGGAGGTGGCTGATCAGAGGGTCCGGACAGCCTTTTTCATGATAGGGCAGACCAAGATCGAACTGCTGGAGTCTACCGATCCTGAAGGACCGATAGGTAAATTCATTGAGAAGAGGGGAGAAGGGATACACCACATAGCCTATGCCGTCGAAAGCATTGAAGAGCGCCTCCGGGAGGCGGAAGAGGCAGGCATCAGACTCATTGACGCTGCACCGAGACGCGGTGCGGAAGGACTGAGCATTGCCTTCCTTCACCCGAAGTCAACATTTGGTGTTCTGACCGAATTGTGTGAAGACAGGGAAAGAGATAACAATAAACAATAAGGTTTGATGAATAGTCAGGATAGAATTAAGCAGCTCCTTGATTTCAGGGAGAAAGCGCGTAAGGGCGGTGGCGAAAAACGCATTCAGGACCAGCACTCCAAAGGCAAGCTTACGGCCAGGGAACGTATAACAATGCTGCTCGATGAAGGCAGCTTCGAAGAGTATGACATGTTTGTCACCCACCGTACGGAGGACTTTGGCCTGGCCGACAAGAAATTCCTCTCTGACGGAGTTATTACTGGCCACGGAACCATTGACGGCAGAGTGGTCTATGTCTTTGCACAGGATTTTACCGTATTCGGAGGTTCCCTGTCAGAAACATTTGCCCAGAAGATATGCAAGATCATGGATCAGGCCATGCAGGTGGGTGCACCGGTCATAGGTATCAATGACTCCGGCGGTGCGCGTATCCAGGAGGGAGTGAGGAGCCTGGCCGGATATGCCGAGATCTTTGAGAGGAATATACTGGCATCAGGGGTGATACCTCAGATATCAGCCATTTTTGGCCCCTGCGCCGGCGGAGCAGTCTATTCTCCGGCTCTGACCGACTTCATAGTGATGAGCCGCAAGAGCAGCTATATGTTTGTCACAGGCCCGAAAGTGGCAAAGACAGTCACAGGCGAAGAGATCTCCATTGACGATCTCGGCGGAGCTGATGTCCATGCCTCAAAATCAGGGGTTGCTCACTTCACTGTGGATGAAGAACAGCAGGGACTCGACCTCATCAGGAAACTGCTCAGCTTCATGCCTCAGAACAATCTTGAGGAGCCGCCGCAGACCGAGTGCGATGACCCGATTGACAGGCTCGAGGATGATCTTAATGATATCATTCCCGAAAGCCCTAACCAGCCCTATGATGTCAAGGATGTCATCATTCGCGTGGTCGACTATCATGAATTTGTGGAGGTACATGAAGCCTATGCAAAGAACATCGTTGTCGGTTTTGCCAAGTTCGACGGTATGCCCGTGGGCATCGTTGCCAACCAGCCCGCGCATCTCGCAGGAGTGCTTGACATTGAGGCCTCACGCAAGGCAGCACGGTTTATCCGGTTCTGTGACGCCTTCAATATCCCCATCATTACCTTTGTCGACGTCCCCGGCTTTATGCCCGGATCAAAACAGGAGTACGGCGGTATTATTATCCACGGTGCCAAGCTGATGTTTGCCTATGGCGAAGCCAGTGTCCCCAAGGTGACAATAACCCTCAGAAAATCATACGGAGGAGCTCATTGCGTCATGTCATCAAAACAGCTCAAAGGTGACCTTAACTATGCCTGGCCAACCGCAGAGATCGCAGTGATGGGGCCGCACGGTGCCATTGAGATACTTGACGGCAAGGCGATCAGCGAGATAGAAGACCCGGCTGAACGCCAGGAATTCGTTCTGAGGAAGGAGGAAGAGTACCGTATGAAGTTCGCCAATCCCTATGAGGCAGCAAAATACGGTTACATCGATGATGTCATCGAACCCCGTAATACAAGGTTCAGGATCATAAGGGCACTCAGGACTCTCATGACAAAAAAGGATCCGGGACCGATGAAGAAACATGGTAACATTCCACTCTGATAATATATGACAATGCACTCACTGTTACTCGCAGGCGCTGCCGTAAGCCTTGATCCCCTTGCCTGGACCGTCGTTGTGGTCGGCATAGGTATAGTATTTCTTTCTCTGCTGGTGGTCTACTTCTTTTTCAGGTATATACTCACATTCATTCTGAACTTTAAGCTGAAGAGCTTTGCCCGTAAAAAGGGAATTGACCCGGCTGAGGCACAGACGGCAAGGACAATTCAGTCAGGAGAGGTCAACGCAGCAATTGCCATGGCACTCTACCAGTATTTCAATGAATTTCATGATGTGGAGAGCGGCATAATAACAATCAAGCGTGTCTCCAGGCACTACTCACCATGGAGCTCGAAATTGTACAATATGAAGAACCTTTAAGACCACCATAACCGAAGAACAAATGAAACCTGCATGAGCAGCAGCTCACAGAAGGCAATGAATACTGTTTCTTCATGCAAGTTCCGTTCGACCGGTAAAATAAAAATTATTTAATCGAATGAAAAACTACAAGTTCAAGATCAACGGAAACCAGTATGAGGTTGAGGTTCTCGATATCGACGACAACATTGCCAGGATAGAGGTCAACGGGACACTCTACGAAGTGGAGATGCAGCGCGAGATACCCAAGATTAAGACCGTGGTCACCGGCGCGCCTGTACAGGCAAGAGCGCCAAGGGAGGCCAAACCAGCCCCCGTAAAAGCCTCTTCCGGCAAGACTGCGGACGTCAGGGCTCCGCTCCCGGGGGTCATTATCCAGGTCCTTGTCAGGCCGGGCGACGACGTGAATGCCGGCCAGACATTGTGTACCCTCGAGACTATGAAGATGGAAAATGCCATTAAGGCAGAGAGTGCAGGCAAGGTCACCGCTGTAAATATCGCTCCCGGGCAGTCTGTCCTTCAGGATGAGGTTCTAATTGTAATCGGTTGATGATGGCAAAGAGAAAGACGTGGACAATGATTGCCCTGCTGGTGATAACCTCGCTGGCGTGGCTGGCATTCGTCAAACCTGAAAGTGAAAGGCATAAAGCACAGACAGAATCAGGAATTGAAATAAGTGCTGCCAGCCCTCAGTACCAGCCTGACAACCAGACAGAAGAGGGATTTCTTGCAGGACTGAAGCAATTCTGGGCCTTCACCGGGTTCCGTAATGTGACTTCAGGGCACCTGATTATGATTCTTGTAGGTCTGATTTTTATTTACCTGGCCATAAGATATGAATATGAACCGTTGCTGCTGGTACCGATCGGAACAGGAATACTGATCGGGAACATACCCCTCTTTACCGATGGCGGGATGAACCTCCAGGTGGGCATCTACCAGCAGGGAAGTGTACTTAACTACCTCTATTTCGGTGTACTCAAGGGAGTGTATCCTCCCCTGATCTTCCTGGGGATAGGTGCTATGACCGACTTTTCTTCGCTTATCTCCAACCCCAGGCTTCTCCTCCTTGGCGCTGCCGCACAGGTCGGGATATTCATAACATTCATTGGAGCGCTCCTGCTTGGATTTGCCCCCCCCGAAGCCGGTGCAATAGGTATAATCGGAGGAGCTGACGGCCCCACGGCCATATTCATCTCTTCCAGGCTGGCCAACGGGATGAACCTGCTGGCTGACGGCACAGCGGTGAAAAACCTCATCGGCCCCATTGCCATTGCAGCATACTCCTACATGGCACTGGTACCTGTCATTCAGCCTCCGATCATGAGACTCCTCACCAACAGGAAGGAGAGGCTGATACGTATGAAGCCACCCCGCGCCGTCACCAAGACTGAAAAGATACTCTTCCCTATATTCGGACTGCTGCTTACCTGCTTTATCTCACCAAGTGCGCTGCCACTCCTCGGCATGCTCTTCTTCGGAAACATACTCAAGGAGTCGGGCGTGACAAAACGACTCGCGGAGACAGCACGCACCTCGCTCATAGATATCGTCACAATCATGATTGGTCTGACCGTAGGTGCTTCAACACAGGCTGACGTCTTTTTAACCAAAGAGTCTATCCTCATTTTCGGACTGGGTGCGGGTGCCTTTGCCATCGCCACCACCACGGGCGTACTCTTCGCCAAGGGTATGAACCTGTTCCTGCCTGAAGGCAGCAAGATAAATCCGCTCATAGGTAACTCCGGTGTGTCGGCAGTGCCTGACAGTGCACGCGTGTCTGAGGCAGAAGGACTCAAGGCTGACAAGACGAACCACCTCCTGATGCATGCCATGGGTCCAAACGTCGCCGGCGTAATCGGATCTGCCATCGCCGCAGGGATTCTTCTGAGCTACCTCGGATAATTTTTGTTAAGTTTGTTAAAAATTCCCCTGAAACATGGAGATGAAACAGGTAGTTACCGGTAACGCCGGGCCAAAGGTGAGATCTGACATTCAGGTGACTCTTGAGCTTACTGCCTCAGGAGGCCTCGCGATTGAGATCAGGTCAAAGGTAAAAAGCATGTACGGCAATGCCATTGAGAAACAGTGCCGCGATCTGCTCCGATACTTCGGGATCGAAAACGCCCGCATGAAAGTTGATGACTCAGGGGCTCTCCCCTTTGTTATTGCTGCGAGAGTTGAGGCAGCAGTCAGGGCATCGGGCCGGACGCCTGTCGCATTCCTCCCGGAAATGATAAAGGAGAACGGCTATACCTCTGAGAGAGGCAGATTCCGCTTCTCACGGCTCTACCTCCCGGGGAACAACCCGGGCATGTTCCTGAATGCCGGACTGCACTCACCCGACGGTGTGATACTTGACCTGGAGGATTCAGTAGCCCCGGAGAGGAAGGACGAAGCACGGATACTGGTCAGAAATGCACTGCGTGCAGTCGATTTCTACGGTGCCGAAAGGATGGTACGCATAAACCAGGGCGATCGTGGACTTGAGGACCTGGAATATGTTATTCCACACAATGTCCACCTTGTGCTGGTACCCAAATGTGAGGGCCGGGAGACGATATTGAAGATTGATGGGCGGATCAATGAGATCAGGGAGAGAGAGAAGATTGAGAGGCCGGTATTCCTGATGCCTATAATAGAGAGTGCTGCCGGCGTGGAAAAGGCGTTTGAGATTGCCACCGCCTCACCCTCAGTGGTGGCCCTCGCGATAGGGCTGGAAGATTATACGGCTGACCTGGGAGTACAGCGTACAAAGGAGGGACAGGAGTCACTCTATGCACGCAACCGTCTGGTAGTTGCAGCAAAGGCAGCAGGGATACAACCTATTGACTCAGTCTTCTCGGATGTGGCCGACATGGAAGGGCTGCTTGATAATGTGCTGAGATCAAAGGCTATGGGATTTGAGGGTATGGGTTGCATACACCCGCGCCAGATAGCTGTCATCAGAAAAGGATTCTCACCTGAGCCGGAAGAGATTGAGAAAGCACAGAAGATAGTCGTGGCCTTCCGTGAAGCCCAGGAGAGAGGGCTGGGCGTGGTGGCCCTGGGTTCGAAGATGATTGATCCTCCTGTGGTGGCACGCGCTGAGAAAACAATTGCTCTTGCTGTACGGCTGGGATTGCTGCCTGACGGCTGGGATGAGCAGGAGCAGGAGCCAGAGCAATAAACTAAAGAGACAACCGGTCATGAAGATGATAGAAAATGCCGCCGGACGGCTGGTGCCGGATGAGATAAACGGCCAGGAGGCTGTACCATTCAAGGGCGTTGGCAAACACCGCCCCTCAGGCAGGAAATATGCCCCGCCACTGCCTACATGTATCGATTACCCCGGCGATAATAACAAGGTCGTTGCCTCACTTCGTGAGGCCCTCGAACGTTGCGGACTGCGTGACGGCATGACGGTATCAACTCACCATCACCTTCGCGATGGAGACCTGATCAATAACCGGATATTCGACATTGCCGCAGAGATGGGCGTAAAAGACCTCGTATGGCTCCCCTCCGCATCATTTCCCTGCAATGAACCTGTGATCAGATACCTCGAAGACGGTACCATCAACCGCATCGAAGGAAGTATGAACGGACCCCTCGGCAGGTTTGTCTCTGAAGGAAGGATGAAGGGCACGGCTGTACTACGGTCGCACGGCGGCAGGGTACAGGCAATACAGGATGGCGAGGTGAAGATAGATATAGCCGTAATAGCAGCCCCTGCAGCCGATTCCTTCGGTAACGCAAAAGGTACGGGGGGCCCATCGGCAACGGGCGTGCTGGGCTATGCCAAGGCAGACTACCTGTATGCTGACAGGGTGATTGTCGTGACCGATAACCTTATTGAC
>CALMRD010000354.1 GCA_937871625.1 uncultured Bacteroidales bacterium
CAGGCAGGATAAACAGGGAAAGATAACCGTTGAGGAGCTTGCCGAACTTGTCGGTTACAACTCAAAATCATCCTTTAATTCCGCCTTCCGAAAATACACATCCAAAACACCGTCGGAATACAAGAGGTCAGCTGATTAACTTCATTCTATTGCATATCTGATACTTACACCGCCTTCGGCGAATGGATCCCGTGTCTGCCTATAGGCGCGCACATCGTTCCGATAGGCTAAGTCGTTCCCGGGCGGATGCCGGTTTTATGTTTGCCATGAAATTCAAAAACGACAGCAATGGCAAACGAATTTGAAACCAGGTCAGACCGTCAGTACTACATCGACTGGCTGAGGATTCTTCTCATAATCAGTGTATATATATTTCATGTTGGAATGATCTTCAACACGTGGGAGTGGCATGTAAAGAATGATGTTTTATACGGAGGCCTCCTGAAGCAGGTGATGATATTCCTCCACAACTGGCGCATGCCTCTGTTATTCATGATCTCAGGTGCAGGCACCTGGTACGCCCTGAAGAATATCTCCGCAGGCCGCTACCTCCTTGAGCGTTCCAGGCGGCTGCTGGTACCTCTGGCAGCAGGTATCTTCATCCTTGTGCCTGTGCAGGTTTATATTGAAAGGATCCACATATACAGCTCCCTCCTGGACTATTACCCCCACATGTTTGAAGGTATATATCCTGAGGGCAACTTCAGCTGGCATCATCTCTGGTTCATTGCCTACCTGTTTGTCATCGCTCTGATCCTTTCACCGTTCCTGAATATTCTGCGCAGCAGCAGATTTATGGCAATAGTCGGGAACCTGGAGCATATTCTCACAAGGCCGTTCGGACTTAATATTGTTATTATTCCCCTGTTTATTTCACAGCTGATCCTGCGCAATTACTTTGAGCAGGAGACACACGCGCTGGTAAACGACTGGGCAACATTCACATATTATCTCATATTCTTTCTTGCGGGATTTATTTTGCTTCCAGTCAGAAGCATCGCAGGGGCGATGACAAGATACAGGGGGCTCTACCTGGCTGAGACAGCAGTAATGATGACGTTGATGCTGCTGGTCCGGGGAAAAGTGGATTCAGTCAGGGCTGCAGAGGTTGTCTATGACGTGGCGGCAATTGTCATGAGCTGGAGCTGTGCCGTGGCTGTCACAGGCTATGGCAGGAGGTATCTCGACCGTAACTCATCTTTCAGGAAAACGGCCAACGAAGCCATTTACCCTTTCTATCTCCTCCACCAGCCTGCCCTTGTAATTACCGGGTACCTGGTGGTAAAGCTCGACATACCGGTATTCCTCAAGGTATGCCTGGTAATGTCATCATCGCTGATCCTTGTAATGTCAGTATACTGGTTCCTGATAAGGCCATTTAATGTGACCCGGGTACTGTTCGGAATGAAACCTCAATTCAAATCACCAACTAATAAATTTAATGTCATGAAAACAAATGAAGTAAAAAACGGAAAGTACAGCAGCAGCAAGAATGCATGCGCTGTCATGTTCTCACTGATCCTCGTATCGGTATCACTCTCTTCCAGGGCACAGGAAACCAATCCTGAGCGGACTCTTTTTGGTCCTGATGTCAGCTACACCTCTGTATGGGCTCCTGAAGTAAAGATCAGCTCAATACAGGGAAAGGCCGGCGCACTCATCGGAGGCTACAGCGGTGTCATGATCAACCGCACCTTCATGCTGGGTTTTGCCGGCGGCGTGAATCTCACCCATCCGACAGTCAACTACGGGTACTTCGGAGGCATCGCACAGGCAGTGGCCTATCCTGCAAAGATGGTCCACATAAGCGCACAGCTGATCATTGCCTACGGCACGACAAAGGACTATGAAAATCCTAAAAGCAGTCTGTTTGACAACTTCTGGAACATTTCCGGTGAAAGGTTCATGATGACCGAACCCGGCGTAAATATAGAAGTCAACCTGAGCGAGGGTGTTGCATTGGTTGCCGGAGCGGGATACAGGTTTGTCAGCGGTATTGATTCAGGCAACGAGTATGTTGATATAACTCACCTCACCAGCCAGGACATGAGCGGGGTCAATTTCAGCCTCGGGCTGAAGATCACCAAAGCCGGCAGGAAGTAGTACGTATTCTTATCCCTCGCAGATCAAGGCCGGACCGCACATCCGGCCTTATCAATTAACCAGGGCTGGAGCCGGATTCGTAAAACAGCCGTCAAGCCTCTTGCACTGCAGGCTTGTTTTGTGCCCTGAACAATTATATCCGATAATTGTATCTTAGTCACTAACTTGTGTATATGAAAGCATACTATTCAAAAGCATATGGCAACTCTGAGGCTTCTTTCCTCGGCGAACTGCCAGACCCCGTTGCCGGCCCGGGGCAGGTACTGGTGGAGATAAAGGCTGTCACCATCAACCCGGTCGACTGGAAGATAAAGCAGGGTGCTGCCAGGCTTATTA
>CALMRD010000355.1 GCA_937871625.1 uncultured Bacteroidales bacterium
GTCTTCAGCCTGGGAGGTACCCACCTTATGATAAAAAAGCCTGTGGTGGTCAGTCATGGCCGAGAGTTCGCTTCCCTCGGGTTTTTCATATGTGGAATAGAAAAAGCCGTCGTTGTCAAGCCACGAGATAGCCGTAAACTTGATATTGACAAGTGTATCACCTATAATTTCTTTGGTGGCGGCATCGAGGGTGATCACCTTGCGCCAGTCGGAGCCTCCCTCCGAGATTGCGTATGCCATCCGGCTGCCATCTTTGGAGAAGCCCATCCCCCCCAGGGAGGTGGTACCGTCTGCCGAGAAGGTGTTGGGGTCGAGGAATATCTCCGGCTCTTCGCCCTCTTTCTGTCTGTAGAGCACATCCTGGTTCTGGAGTCCGTCGTTTTTGGTGAAGTAGGTATAATCACCCCTGGTGAAGGGCATACCGTACTTTTCATAGTTATACATCTCTGTCAGCCGTTCCCTGATCTGTTCGCGGAATGGTATGTTTTCAAGATAGGCGAAGGTGACTGTATTCTGGGCTTTGACCCATGCAGCCGTCTCTTCTGACATGTCATCCTCGAGCCAGCGGTAGGGATCAGCCACCGGCGTCCCGAAAATGGTGTCAACCACTTCACCCAATCTGGTTTCCGGGTAAGTTATCTTGCTGTCAGTGTTACTGCCGCACGATCCGAGTGCAATCATGGCCGCAACGGTTACGATGATTAATGGTACTGCATTGGGGCAGCGTTTGAATTTGTTGTACATAGGTAGTTGTTTTAAGTTGAGACATAGATTATTCACCGGTAGCACCAGGTCTTCATTGGATGAGGGTTGTGGCAACCGCAGGTCACCGGCATTATTATACAAATATCATTGAGGTGGAACCTGTCATTCTCTTATCCAGACCTTCTCTATCTCTGCGATATAGAGTTTATGGAGTCCGTCCATGGAGCTGTAGTGTTCCCTGAGCGGCCGTCCGTCGGTGAATGCATCCCTGGTGAGCATGGATGCATATAGCTTCCGGCACTCAAGCACCAGCCTGGCTTCGGTGAAGGCAGGGTAGCCATTCTCAGTAAAAAAAGGCGTCAGCCCGGTCTCGGCTACCTTGTCACAGTCGCGCCCGCTCTTTGTACCGCAGAGATTGAGTGCATCGCGGTATTGTTCGTCAAAGAAGGTAAGTGTAAAACCGTCATGGCTCTCCGTAAAACCGTAGGTATAGCGTTCCGGACGAACAAAGACAAAGACTACCGGTTTTTTCCAGAGGTATCCCATACCTCCCCAGTTTGCGGTCATGGTATTGAATTTCTCCCTGCTGCCGGCAGTGACCAGCATCCAGTCGGAGGCTATCAGCCTGATAAGGTTGTCATCTATCTCTGCCGGGTCAATCCGGCTGTATCCCAGATTCCTCATCGATCGTTTTTCAATCCGGTAAAATTACAATTATTGCCGAAACGGCAAAGCGGGTTTCACTGGCTTATAACATCTGTGGTTGACACAGAGGTGTGAACCTGAAACTCCGGCGGGTCGTTGATGGTTTTCTTCACGAGGCAGAGCTCGGCTGCATTGATTACTGCTGCCCTGTATTTCTCCGGGAAATCGGGGGGGAGCTGTATGTCCAGGGTTATCCTGCCGGGGATCCTTTTTACGGGATCAAACTCCATGGACTGGACTATTTTGATATTTTCTGCCGGGATGTTCCTCTGGTCGCAGAATGATTTGACATAAATGCCTGCGCAGGTTCCTATCGAAGCCAGGAACAGTTCAAAAGGCTCGGGTGCAGTGCCCCCTCCGCCGTTTCGGACTGACTGATCTGTTTTTATCGTCTTGCCGTTGAGATGTGCGGTGATCACCTTGCCACCGTCAAATGTTACTTCCATATGGTTTTATTTGCATTTCATTAAACTAAAATCATTACCTGACCTCACTCCCTGACACTATCACAGGAAATAGTCCGGACTGCTTACCGTTGCCGGTTCTGTCATAATAAATCCTCGAACTGTCTGCTTACGCCGGGCCGGGCAGCGATGCTGTCATAAGGAACACCTCAAACTGCTTTCTGCTGCCGTCAGCCATCACCCTGTCAATGACATACACCTTTCTGTGGGAGATCTCTTCAAACCCTCTCTCCTCCAGCATGGCCGACAGCTTAGCCGGCTCGAAGCCCCTGTGGCCTGTAAAGCCCCCTCCATGGAAAGAGCCGTCTTCACTGCAGAGGTCGGCCACCGCCAGGTAGCCCCCCGGGTTGAGCATATCGCAGAATTTTCCGATGATCTTTTCAACATCGGTGACATGATGAAGCACCATCAGGTTATAGATCAGGTCATATTTCTCATCACCGGGGTCTTCATGTTCAAGGTCAAGGTGAAGTACCCTCAGGTTTTTGGCCCCCTCTGCGGCTATCTTTTCATTCATGACCTTAACCATGCCTGTGGAGCTGTCAATAAGAGTTATCTCTTTCAGCTGATCCTTCAGCAGCAGGCTCAGGAGTCCAGTGCCCGGCCCGAATTCAAGAGCTCTCCACTCCCTGCTCAGGGGTATCACCTTCTTTATCTCCCCGGCTACGGCTGCAGCACGTTCGTGATACATCCGGTTCTTGTCCCATTCAGCTGCCTTATGATCAAATTCGTTCATAGTGAATTATTGTCTGTTATTGGTTTATGGTATCAACATCATTTTTATGGATATTGTTTAATCAGCACCGCACAAAATTAGCTTTTCGGCATAAAAGATAAGCTGCCAGTGAGGTTTTTGTCTGAACTGGTGCAGCTAAC
>CALMRD010000356.1 GCA_937871625.1 uncultured Bacteroidales bacterium
TGCCGACTGATCTAGTTCCCCTCCGCCAGCACCCTGATGCGCACCAGCCTTATCTCCTCCTCCTCGAACTCCCCGGCAAGATCCCTGATGGCCTCCTCAAGTGACCCGCTCTCAGCCTCCTCCATGAAATAGGAGTAGATATCCTGCTGACGGTCATCGTCAATGACATCATTGACATAGTAGTCTATGCTGAGCTTGGTGCCCGAACTCACGATAGCCTCTATCTCCGACAACAGGTCCTCGTACTCTATGCCCTTGGCATTGGCTATGTCCTCAAAGGGCATCTTGCGGTCGATGCTCTGGATGATGTACACCTTCAGTCCCGACTTGTTGACCACCGACCTGACGATCATATCCTGCGGCCTGATGATCTCCTTCTCCTCAACATAGCTCTTGATCACCTCCACCACCTCCTTGCCGTACCTCTGTGCCTTGCCGGCGCCAATGCCGGTGATGTTCTGAAGCTCCTCGATGGTTATCGGATACTGTATGGCCATCTCCTCCAGCGAGGGATCCTGGAAAATGTTGTACGGAGGCTGGTTGGCCTGCTTTGATATCTTCTTCCTCAGATCCTTGAGGATACTCAGCAGCTCCTCATCTGCTGCCGCAGTGCGCGCCCCGAACGAAGCCTCCTCATCATCGGAGTCGGTATAGTCGTGATCCTCATTCAGCATAAAGGGTTGTGGCTTCTCAAGGAACTCGTGTCCTTTGGGCGTCAGACCCAGCAGCCCGTAGTTCTCAATATCCTTGGTAAGCAGCTTGTTGATAAGCGCCTGCCGGATCACCATGTTCCAGAAACGCTCATCCTTCTCCTCATCGATGCCGAAGGTCTCGAGCTTGTGATGCTTGTATGACTTAATGGCTGAGTTCAGGGTGCCGGCAAGGATCTTGGCTATATGATCGGCCTTGTGCTTCTCCTTCACCGCCAGTACTGTCTCCAGCATATTCACCACATAATCCTGACCCTCGAACTGCGTCTTGGGATGGAGGCAGTTGTCGCATGCCTCACAGTTGTCGTGATCATACTCCTCACCGAAATAGTGCAGCAGTATCCTGCGGCGGCATGTTGACGACTCGGCATATGATACCGTTTCAAGCAGCAGCTGCTTTCCTATCTCCTGTTCGGCAATGGGCTTGCCCTGCATAAATTTCTCCAGCTTGACGATGTCGTCATAGCTGTAGTATGATATGCACCGTCCCTCTCCGCCGTCGCGTCCGGCGCGACCCGTCTCCTGGTAATAGCCCTCCAGGCTCTTGGGCATGTCAAAGTGAATGACATATCTGACATCAGGCTTGTCAATGCCCATGCCGAAAGCTATGGTCGCCACTATCACGTCAACATCCTCCATCAGGAACCTGTCCTGGTTCTGGGTTCGCGTCACCGAATCCATCCCGGCATGATAGGCCAGTGCCTTGATGTCATTCACCTTCAGGGTCTCAGCAAGCTCTTCCACCTTCTTGCGGCTGAGGCAATAGATGATTCCCGACTTGCCCGGGTTGTTCTTTATATAGCGGATTATCTCCCTGGTGGCATCCTGTTTTGGCTTGACCTCATAATAGAGGTTGGGCCTGTTGAATGACGATTTGAATACTGCCGCATTGCTGATGCCCAGGTTCTTCAGTATATCGTGCTGCACCTTGGGGGTGGCCGTGGCGGTGAGGGCAATTATTGGTGCCCGCAGGATGGTGTCTATGATCGGGCGTATGCGCCTGTACTCAGGCCTGAAGTCGTGCCCCCACTCCGATATGCAGTGAGCCTCATCAACAGCATAAAATGAGACCTTCACGTTCCTCAGGAAGTCGATGTTCTCCTCCTTGGTGAGTGACTCGGGAGCCACATAGAGAAGCTTCGCCCTGCCCTGCGTAACATCCTTTCTTACCTGTGCTATGGCCGTCTTGCTAAGTGACGAATTGAGGAAATGTGCCACATCATCAGTGGTATTGAAGTTACGCATGGCATCTACCTGGTTCTTCATCAGGGCTATCAGCGGTGAAATCACCACCGCGGTGCCCTCCATCATGACAGCAGGCAGCTGATAGCAGAGCGACTTGCCTCCGCCGGTAGGCATGAGCACAAAGGTGTCGTTACCGTCAAGAATGCTCCTGATGATTGGCTGCTGGTTGCCCTTGAAGTTGTCAAAGCCAAAATAACGCTTCAGGTAATCGTGAATGGAAGCATCAGTATACATGATTTTCTCTCTCTTCCCCCTTGGTTGAACTTATAATAAACATACAACAAGTTACAAAATATAAACTGACAGGCATAATACCCTTATATCAAATTTAACTTAAATTAATCAACATTTCAATATTATTTGTCATATCCTTTCTTTCTCTATTAACCCACGGATAAGAGGGGTATTGTTTTGAACCGTTAGATTTGCCATCTTTACACCCTTTATTGTGAGACCTCCCTGATGGCCGCAAAAGAGAGCAAGAACAAGAAACCGGAAGGTGAGATGACCTTTCTGCAGCACCTTGAGGAGCTCAGGTGGCATATCATTAAGTCGCTGGGAGCCATTGTCGCCGGTGCGGTGGTTGCATTTATCTTTAAGGACTTTCTCTTCGACAAAGTCATTCTTGGTCCCAACAATCCCGCTTTCATCACCAACAGGCTGCTATGCCGCCTTGCTGATATTGTCAATGCTCCGGTGCTATGCATCAACCAGAATCCGGTAGAGCTGATAAACATCAAGCTGTCGGGCCAGTTCACCACCCACCTCAACATCTCCATCGTCGCCGGCCTGATCATAGCCTTCCCCTACATCTTCTGGGAGTTCTGGTCGTTCTTCAAGCCGGCCCTCTATGAGAAGGAGAGAAAGTACGCACGGGGAGCAGTGTCAACGGCTTCTCTCCTGTTCCTTATAGGAATACTCTTCGGATATTATATTATCACTCCCCTTTCAATCAACTTCCTCGGGTCATACAGGGTCAGTGACCTGGTGGACAACCAGATAAACATTACCTCCTACATCGGGTCGGTCACCTCGGTGGCACTCTCGGCCGGAATCATCTTCGAGCTTCCGATACTGGTTTTCTTCCTTGCCCGCATAGGAGTTGTCACGCCGGAGTTCATGCGCAAATACAGGAGACATTCGATTGTCATCGTGCTTATCCTGGCCGCGGTGATCACACCTCCTGACGTCTTCAGCCTGATACTTGTGGTAATACCGTTGATCTTGTTGTACGAAGTGAGTATCTTTATTGCCGCCAGGGTCGTCAGGAAGCGTGCCGAGGACGATGCGGCAGAGGCGGCAGATGATGCCTCCGAAAAGAGTGAAACGACATGAGCATGGGAGCACACAGGGAATTGAACACAATATTTCATACACGATCCGTTCGAAGAATGAAATATGCCTGATCAAAGGCTCACATAAGGAACTGAATATGGAATCTCACACAGGTTCAATCTGACCAATGAAATAAATTTTCATAAAGAATGAAACTCCACACCACAGACCTTGTTAAGCGATACAAGACCCGTACGGTTGTCAACGAGGTCTCTGTTGAGGTGGAACAGGGCGAGATAGTAGGGCTGCTGGGCCCTAACGGAGCCGGTAAGACCACCACCTTCTACATGATAGTGGGTCTCATCAGGCCCAACAACGGACAGATATGGCTTGATGATACAGAGATCACCGGTTTTCCGATGTACAGGCGTTCACGCATGGGTATAGGCTACCTGGCCCAGGAGGCATCCATCTTCAGGAAGCTGAGTGTCGAGGACAACCTGATGGCGGTCATGGAGCTGTCTGAGTTGAGCCGTGAGGAGCGCCGTGAACGACAGGAGTCGCTACTGGAGGAGTTCGGCCTCACCCGCATACGCAAGAGCCTTGGCATACAGCTCTCCGGCGGCGAGCGCCGGCGTACTGAGATAGCCCGCGCCCTGGCCCTCAAACCCAATTTCATACTGCTCGATGAACCCTTTGCCGGCGTTGACCCTATAGCCGTGGAGGACATACAGATGATCGTCTCACACCTGAAAGACAAGAATATCGGCATCCTGATCACCGACCACAACGTGCATGAGACCCTATCCATCACAGACCGTGCCTACCTCCTCTTCGAGGGGAAGATACTCAAGCAGGGAACGGCATCACAGCTGGCTGATGATGAACAGGTAAGGGATGTCTATCTTGGTAAGAAGTTCGAACTCAGGCGGTAAATTACATACCCACTTTCAGAAATCAGGAAATTTTACTAATTTTGCGCCACAAATTGCGGATGTGTCGTAATTGGTAGCCGAGCAAGACTTAGGATCTTGTGCCTCAGGGCGTGGGGGTTCGAGTCCCTTCATCCGCACCAGAATGCTGAACCGCACTGACGGTCCGCCGAATGGCGAACAGAAAGGCGGTTTTTTAAATGGATCGCAAACGTAACATAGTATGAATATCACCAGAGAAAACATTGATCAGCTGAATGCAGAGGTCAGGATTGATATTACCAAAGACGACTATCAGGAGAAGGTCGACAAGAAACTGAGGGAATACCGCAGGACAGCCTCTCTCAAAGGCTTCCGGCCGGGCCACGCCCCGCTGCCACTGATAAAGAAGATGTACGGCACCGGCGTCATCGTTGATGAGATAAACAGCATCGTTTCGGAGAGTCTCTCCGAATTCATCAAGAGTGAAAACCTGGATATCCTGGGTGACCCGATTCCAAAGGACGACGGTCATACCTTTGACCCGGAGAACTCCGAAGAGTTCACCTTCACCTTCGAGCTGGGACTGGCACCCACATTTGAGCTGGAGCTATCCAAAAAGAACAGGCTCACCCGCTACCTTATAGAACCTGACGCCAAGATGGTTGCAGACTATGTTGACAACTATGCACGGCGCCATGGAGAGTTTGTCACGGCTGAGATATCCGAAGAAAAGGATATGCTCAGGGGCTCTGTTGCCTCTGCCGACGGCACCCTGGCAAATGATGATGCTACACTCTCGGTTGAGATGGTCAAGGATGAGTCCATCAAAAAGGAGTTCCTGGGCAAGGCGGCCGGTGACAGCATCACCTTCAGCATTCGCGAGGCCCTCCCCAACGACTATGAGATAGCCGGCCTGCTCAAGATCCAGAAGGATGAGGCAAAGGATATCAGCGGCGACTTCACCTTCGCCATCAGGGAGGTGTCGCGCTTCACCCAGGCAGAAAATGACCAGGCTCTCTGGGATAAGGTCTACGGCGAAGGTGCCGTTGCCAGCGCTGCGGATTTCGAGGCCAGGGTGACTGATGAGATAAGAGGATACTTCGGCCGTGAGACCGAATTCAAGCTAAGAACGGATGCCCGTGATACAATACTGAAGAAGACCGAATTCGACCTCCCTGATGAGTTTCTCAAGAGATGGCTGGTAAGGGCCAATGAGAAAACCACCGCGGAAGAGATAGAAAAGGACTACAGTCATTTTCGTGATGACCTCCGCTGGCAGCTGATAAAGAACCGCATTGCAAAGGAGAATGACCTGAAGATCACCGACGAGGAGATACTGGCGGAAGCAAAGGAGTTCACCCGGGCACAGTTCTCACAGTACGGTCTCTATTATGCAACTGATGAGCAGGTTACCTCATTTGCGAAAGACATGCTGCGGAAGGAGGATGAGGCGCGCCGTCTGGCCGAAAAGGTGCTTGACACACGGGTTCTGGATATCGTTATCGACTCCATGAAGGTTGAAGACAAGAAGGTCACAGCCGAGGAGTTCAATAAGCTCTTCGAGGCAAAATGAAACCTTAAGCGTGATAATTTCGTATATTTGAGACTCAACCAAAGTCAAAAATCATGTCAGATACCAAAGATTTCAGTAAATATGCTGCTTCCCGTTTCGGCATCAGCAGCCTCACCATGCAGCGATACATCTCGGCCAGCAACGGCTACATCTCTCCGACGATCATTGAGGAGCGCCAGCTGAATGTGGCATCCATGGATGTCTTTTCCCGCCTGATGATGGACCGGATTATATTCCTCGGTCTGCCAATAGATGACTATGTGGCTAACATCATTCAGGCACAGCTGCTCTACCTTGATTCATCGGATCCGGGAAAGGATATCCAGATCTATCTTAACACCCCCGGCGGTGCAGTCCATGCAGGAATGGGTATTTATGACACTATGCAGTACATCTCGGCCGATATTGCCACCATCTGTACAGGCATGGCTGCCTCCATGGGAGCTGTCCTGCTCACTGCAGGCACCAGGGGCAAGAGATCAGCCCTCAAGCATTCGCGCATCATGATTCACCAGCCGATGGGGGGCGCTGAAGGCCAGGCCTCTGATATTGAGATCGTTGTTAAGGAGATCCTGAAAATCAAAAGGGAACTTTACGAAGTCATAGCCCTGCATACAGGTCAGAAACTTGAGCAGGTAGAGAAGGATGCTGACCGTGACCACTGGATGACGGCCACAGAAGCAAAGGAGTACGGCATGATAGACGAGGTACTCGCAAAGACTGCCAAGTAACGCGGTACTGATGGATAAATGTTCATTCTGCGGACGCACAAAGAAAGAGGCAAACCTGCTTATTGCAGGTCTTGAAGGCCATATCTGTGACCACTGTATTGAGCAGGCTCACAATATCCTTCAGGAAGAGCTGGGAAACAAGTCGAGCTTCAGCCTCGACAGTATCAAGCTCCGCAAACCCGATGAGATAAAGAATTTCCTGGACCAGTATGTTATCGGGCAGGACAGGGCCAAGAAGATCCTGTCCGTAGCTGTCTACAATCATTACAAGAGGCTGATGCAGAAGCACGAGAGTGATGATGTTGAGATCGAAAAGTCAAACATCATCCTTGTGGGAGAGACCGGCACCGGCAAGACACTGCTGGCCAGGACCATAGCCCGCATGCTGCATGTCCCCTTCACCATCGTTGATGCCACCGTTCTTACAGAGGCCGGATACGTCGGTGAGGACATCGAGAGCCTGCTGACAAGGTTGTTGCAGAGTGCCGATTACGACGTCAAGGCCGCGGAGAAGGGTATCGTCTTTATTGATGAGCTTGACAAGATAGCCCGCAAGGGTGACAACCCCTCCATAACACGCGACGTGTCGGGCGAGGGGGTACAGCAGGGACTGCTTAAGCTTCTCGAGGGCTCGGTGGTTAATGTGCCTCCCCAGGGAGGAAGGAAGCATCCCGAGCAGAAGATGATACCTGTAGACACCAAGAATATACTTTTTATCTGCGGAGGAGCTTTTGAGGGCATTGAGAAGAAGATTGCCCACAGACTCAATACTGCTGTTGTAGGTTATAACGCCAGCCGCACCCGTGATCATTATGACAAGGATGATCTTCTTAAGTATATTGCACCCCAGGATCTGCGGGCTTACGGCCTCATTCCGGAAATAATCGGCAGGCTGCCGGTACTGACACACCTCTCACCACTTGACCGCCAGGCATTGAGAGCCATCCTCACAGAACCAAAGAACTCGATCACCAAGCAATATATCAAGCTGCTGGCCATGGACGGCATTGAGCTGACCTTCACCCCTGAGGCACTTGACTATATAGTCGACAAGGCGATTGAATTCAAACTCGGCGCCAGGGGCCTTCGTGCCATATGCGAGGCCATCATGATTGATGCCATGTTCGAACTCCCCTCAGGCAATTTACAGGAGTTTACCGTCAATCCCGACTATGCCGCCCGCAAGCTCGAGAGGGTTGACATGCAGGTGCTGAAGGCATCATAAAAGAATTTATCCCGTCAGCCCGGGGGCATGGCGGGATAAATGACTCTCCGCAGGGCCCTTTCGGGCCTTATGTAATCCTGCAGTTAAAGATTGTACTTGGGATGTCTGAAACGGAGGGTTATCTCGCGTGTTTCATCACCCCTTGAGAGCGTTGCGTAAGCGTCACACTCACCGGCGCCGTAATCAAGCACGAACGGTTCCACGCCTTCTATGTTGAAGGTGATGGAGCCCCCCACAATGAACCTGCAGGCAGCATGCCACTCCAGGGCACTGGTGATGGTGTGGGTATATGCCAGTCCGTCGAGGTTGGTGCCCGTGGCCATGCCGGTGATCAGGCACCTGTCATCCCACGGACTCCATGTATCATAACCAGCAATGTATTCTCTCTCACGAACAAACTCACGTGTGATGCTCTTCTCATCGGAAAAGGTGATCTTGCCCCCGGAGAGAGCCACCTGGAAGACAGTGTTCTGATTGCTGTTCAGACCAAGGTTTGTCACGGTCTTGGTTCCTTCAACCATGGCGCCATTGACCGAATACTCCTCGAAGGTGAGTGATCTCACCGAACCGACCTCACGCCTCGGGGCGGAGAGCGTGACGATGATCTTTCCGCTGCGCACCACATCATTCAGGCCGGTACAGCCTGTACCATAGTCGATAACGATGTTGCGTGGCCAGAAATCCTGGCCTGGTGAGGTTACAGTTATTAACGGACAGCTGTCAACAACGGTTGCTGACTTGGTTCCTATCTCAGCCACGAGGGTGGCTATTTCAAGTGATGCAAAGGCATCATCAAAGAGGGCCTCGGAGAGGACTGCATCATCAGCTGCCTCTATGCTGACGGCCTCAAGCGGCTCTGATTTCTGACATGAAGAAACCATGATTCCCGCCAGGATAATAATCAGGATAATTGACTTTCGTTTCATAACCGGTGTTTTAAATTGTTACTCGGGTGTCTGTCTCTTTGAGACGGTGGCAGACACTCAAGGTTTAACGTCCGGATGAAAAAAAAGTTACCTTCTTCGCAGATAGGTGGCGTAGGTGAAGCTGACAGCATCAGGATTTTCCGCCGTATAATCTTCTTTCTCTGACAGATACCATTCGCCGGGATCAATAGCCGGGAAAAAGGTATCCGCAGTGAACTCCCTGTCGATATGTGTTACCATCAGCCTGTCGGCGAGCGGCATGAGTTGCCTGTATACTGATCCTCCGCCAATGATGAATATCTCTTTCCCCGGCTCGCAGAGGCCAAGAGCCTCATCTATCGAACGTGCCGTATGGGCACAGTCGAAACAGTCAAGCTCATTGTCGGTGAGAACAATATTCTGCCTCCCCGGCAGGGGTTTGAGGGGAAGCGACTCCCATGTCTTCTTGCCCATGATGAGGCAGTGGCCCATGGTGATCTGCTTGAATCTCTGCAGGTCACCGGGGATATAAGCCAGAAGGTTGTTATTGTATCCTATACCGTTATTACGGTCAACAGCAACTATTATGGTGATCATCTCATACGGATATTTCGCCTTTGATGGCAGGGTGTGGATCGTAGCCCGTGAGGGTGAAATCTTCATATCTGAATGAGAGTATGTCCCTCACCCCGCTGTTGATCATCATCACCGGAAGAGGCCTGGGCTCACGGGTGAGCTGCAGTCTGACCTGGTCAGTATGGTTGAGGTAGATATGTGCATCACCCAGGGTATGGATGAATTCGCCGGGCCTGTACCCCGTAACCTGGGCCATCATCATCGTCAGCAGCGCGTAGGAGGCGATATTGAAGGGCACTCCGAGGAAGATGTCGGCGCTGCGCTGGTAGAGCTGGCATGAGAGCCTGTCACCGGCAACGTAGAACTGGAACAGGATATGACATGGCGGCAGCGCCATCTTTTGCAGCTCCCCCACGTTCCATGCAGATACAATATGCCGGCGCGAATCCGGATTCACCTTCAGGGAGGCGACTACGGCACCTATCTGGTCAACGGTCCCTCCTCCGGCCACAGGCCATGAGCGCCATTGCGAACCATAAATAGGGCCGAGGTTGCCGTCACTGTCGGCCCACTCGTTCCATATCCTTACCCCGTTCTCCTGCAGGTAACCGACGTTGGTGCTGCCGCTGAGGAACCATAACAGTTCATGTATTATAGATTTCAGATGCAGTTTCTTGGTTGTCATCAGCGGAAACCGTTCAGACAGGTCAAACCGCATCTGGTACCCGAAGGTGCTCAGGGTGCCTGTGCCGGTGCGGTCTCTCTTCTCAATGCCATGAGTCATTACATGGCTCAGAAGGTTAAGATATTGCTGCATAATCTCCTCTCTATTCTAATTTACTGCCGGCGATATCCTGGCCACCCAGCCGCCGCCCGGTGCCATGTTCAGGGTCATCATACCCGGGAAATGCTGTCTCACTGTTTCATGTCTGTAATCCTCCCCGTGCCTGTCGGCATTGATGCCGTCACTGAAGATCTCCACCAGGTACTCGCCCGGGGCAAGGAATGGCAGGTTTATCTCCAGTGTCCGTGCATCCCAGTCAGTCATGGCCCCGAGATACCAGGTGTCTCCTTTTCTGCGTGCAACGGCTATATAGTCGGCCACCTTTGCCTCCACCACCTCTGTCTGGTCCCAGGTGACAGGCACACCCGCTATGAAGGATGTACACTCACCGTTGCGCCTGTAGTTCGACGGGCTGTCGGCCAGCATCTGCAGCGGGCTCTCAAATACAACATACATAGCCATCTGATGCACCCTGGTGCCCTGGCTCGCCGGCCTGTAGAAGACCGGGGAGAAGTCGCGCTTCTGCATATTTACCATGGCTCCCGGGGTATAGTCCATCGGCCCTGCCACCATGCGTGTGAAGGGCAGTGTGACATCATGCTCAGGATTGCACTCATAGCTCCATTTATTGTTCTCCAGCCCTTTGACTCCCTCACGGGTGATGACATTGGGCCACTGGCGCTCCATGCCGTCAGGCTTGTAGGAACCGTGGAAATCGACCAGCATCCTGTGCTCAGCAGCTTTTGCGGCCACCTCGTGGTAGTAGTTGACCATCCACTGGTCGTCGCGCTGCATGAAGTCGACCTTGATCCCCTTCACACCCCACTTTTCATACTGCGCCAGTGCCTCATCGATCCTGTCATGAAAGCTCTTCCACACCACCCATAGTATGATGCCGACATCCTTCGCGACGGCGTAGTTACAGATCTCCTCCACATTAAAACCTTCAGCCACGTCAAGCACATCGCCAAGGTTGTACCATCCCTCGTCAAGGATCACGTATTCAATGCCATACTCCGCCGCAAAGTCTATGTAATGTTTATAGGTTTCGGTATTGAGCCCTGCCCTGAAGTCAACACCGAAAAGATTGTTGGCATTGTACCAGTCCCAGGCCACCTTGCCCGGTCTGACCCAGCTGAAGTCGGCACCGCTGGCAGGAGGTGTGCCAAGCCTGTAGACCATCTCGCTCTCAACCAGGCCTGAGTCATCCCTGGCGATGATGAAAACCCGCCACGGGTAGGTGCGTGTGCCGGATGTCCGTGCAATATGATTCTCTCTTTCCGTTACATATACGTTACGGTCATTGTGAGCCCTGACGGCTGCCGGAAAGGCGGGAAATAGTCCGGCTACTCCACCCTTGCCGTCTCCGGCGATCCACATCCCGGGATAGTCGCGTATATCGGCTTCGGTAAGGAGTATGTTCACTCCGTCAGCCATGAACAGTGCAGGCAGGCTTGCCAGGTGTTCACTGCCCAGGGTATCGGCTGAAGCCGGGATGAAATTGCATTCGTTGTGCGACATGAAGCCCTTCTCCAGCGGCCACAGTGCCCTGGTGCCGGCAGGAAGGGAAAATGCGAACTCTTCATTCTCCACCGTCACCTCATTCTTCATCGCTGTGACAAACCTGTAGGCCATGCCGTCATCATAGACCCTGAACTCCAGCGAGTAACCACCGCGGAACCTGAGGCTCATCGCGTTGTAATTGTCGGGTACGGCGCTGTTCTTGTGCGGCACCACCGGCGTCAGCATCTGACGGACCTGTGTGGTTACACTTCGCATCACTGCAGGCTGGTTACCAGGCATTGTGAGTTCCTCGAGCCGCATCGCCGGCGTGAGGCCGGAGAGAGCCTCCCTGCCATCACAGGTGACAGTGAGAGTCACTCCATCGTCAACCCTGACGGAGAGCGTGATGCTTCCGTCCGGTGAGACGACAATATAATCCTTTGCCGGCAGCGTAAATGGCAAGAGCAGCCCTGCTGTAATCAAGATATAAAGAAGCCTCATACTGTTTTCCGGTTTGTTATTCCTTCTCCTTCCTCCTGGTAAGCTCATCACGTATGGCTGCAGCCTGCTCATAATCCTCGCGGCTGACGGCATCGGTGAGCATTCCCCTGAGCTCTTCTACAGTGAATTCACCATATTCATTCGGGGGTGCAGGGCTCTGCCTGACAGCTTCCGCTCCCGCTTTCATCTTCCCCTCCTCCTCAGTAGTGGTACTCATGACTATTCCGGCCTCGTTGAGTATCTGCGGTTCAATGAATATGGGGCATTCAAACCTCAGTGCCAGTGCCACGGCATCGGATGTGCGCGAATCAATGCTGAAGCGTCTCTCCCCGTCAGTGCAGACAATCTCCGAATAGAAGATGCCTTCGCGGAGCTTGTTGATGAGCACCTGCTCCACGGTGACGCCGCACGCCAGGGCAAAGCTCCTGAACAGATCGTGAGTCAGGGGCCTCGGCGGCTCCAGGTTCTCAAGCTTTATGACTATTGCCTGAGCCTCAAACCCTCCAATGATGATCGGTATCCGCCTCTCACCGTTCTCTTCCGCCAGGATAAGTGCATAGGCTCCCGACTGTGTCTGACTGTAGGAGATGCCTATGACCTTCAGACGAATAAGCTTGTTCTGCATAGTATACCATATTTTCTGCCTGACAGGCCGTTAGGACAAATATATTATAATATGATTCTTTATCGGCCCGGGGTGCCATTTTTTTATCCACAGCCTGGTGGTGATAAATTAATCGCCCCGGTTTGTACATTAGTTAATTTTTATATCTTTGCAGTCCGAAAAAGAGAGATCCGGCGGGGCCCGCAGAAGTGTCATGCACAGAGGAGCATGTCCGCCTCACGGAGTAACATAAGAGAGATTGAAAATGTACGCAATCGTTGAAATTGCCGGTCAGCAGTTCAAGGTCGAAGAGGGAAGGAAGATCTTCGTTCACCGTCTTGATGCATCGGAAGGCGATAATATTGAGTTTGAAAAGGTTCTTTTGCTTGACACCGACGGTGCAGTCACCATTGGTGCCCCGGTCATTGACAACACCGTAGTGGAGGGCAGGGTCCTTGCTCACCCCAGGGGTGACAAGGTGATTGTCTTCAAGAAGAAGAGGAGAAAAGGCTACCAGAAAAGGAACGGGCACCGGCAGGACTTCACCGAGGTGGAGATACTGAGGATAGGGGCTCCGTCAGGAACGAAGAAGCAGGCTGCTCCGAAGGCTGAGAAGAAAGAGGCTGAAGCACCCGTCGCCGAAGAGGTGAAAGCTGAAGTAAAGAGCGAGGTAAAGAAGGCTCCTGCAAAGAAACCGGCAGCAAAGAAGGAACCTGCAGAAAAGAAAGCACCCGCAGCGAAGAAGGCACCCGCCGCAAAGAAGGAGACCGCAGCACCGAAGAAGGAGACCGCAGCCAGGAAGGCTCCTGCAGTGAAGAAGGCGCCGGCAAAGAGCGCCGGTAAAAAGGAGAAAGAATAACCGACAAACAGTAAAAACATCAGGATATGGCACACAAGAAAGGTGTAGGCAGTTCACGCAACGGCCGCGATTCAGAAAGCAAAAGGCTTGGTGTCAAGCTCTTCGGAGGACAGGAAGTCAAGGCAGGAAGCATCATCGTGCGGCAGCGCGGCACGAGGCACAATGCCGGTGAGAACGTTGGCATCGGCAGGGACCACACGCTCTTTGCCCTGGTCGACGGGAAGGTTGAATTCCGGAAGAAGCATGACAATAAATCTTATGTCTCGGTAAAACCGGCAGAAGAGTAAGAGAGAGTCATAGCAAGAGAGAGACTCCTGAAAATATACGCGTCAGCGCATTTTTTCAGGAGTTTTTCTTTTAAATTTGTCCCTCCCGCACATAAATAAAAGAGTTGAGATGCTTACAATTAACCTTATCAGGGAACAACCGGATGCAGTCGTAGAAAGGCTGAAGGTAAAGAATTTTGATGCTGCCGGCATCGTAGCCGCGGTGCTTGACCTCGACCGTCGCCGTCGCGAGCTGCAGGCAGAAAACGACGCCGTGCAGGCTGAGCTTAACAACCTGTCCAGGGAGATAGGCCAGATGATGAAGGAGGGAAGGAAGGCTGAGGCTGAGACTGCAAAGAGTGGCATCGGCACGCTTAAGGAGAGACAGAAGCAGCTGTCGGAAACGCTTGATGGTGTAAGCCGGACGATGCAGGATGAGCTTATTAAGCTCCCCAATCTGCCCCATCCGCTGGTGGCAGCCGGCAGGAGTGCGGAAGACAACGTCATGGTTCGCGGCGGAGGCACCCTCCCTGTGCTTCATGAAGGAGCAGTGCCCCACTGGGATCTGATAAAGAGATATGACATCATCGACTTTGACCTTGGCATAAAGATCACCGGCGCTGGCTTCCCTGTATACAAGGGCAAGGGTGCCAGGCTGCAGCGAGCACTGGTCAATTTCTTCCTCGATGAGGGGGAGAAGGCCGGCTACCGGGAGATAGAACCGCCCATCGTGGTGAATGAGGATTCCGGATTCGGCACAGGACAGCTGCCTGACAAGGAGGGGCAGATGTACCATGTCGGCGCTGACAATCTATACCTGATACCTACGGCCGAGGTGCCCATCACCAATATCTACCGTGATGTTATACTTGACGCTTCCGATCTTCCGATACGCAACATAGGCTACACTCCCTGCTTCCGCCGTGAGGCAGGGTCATGGGGCGCTCATGTCCGGGGGCTGAACAGGCTGCACCAGTTCGACAAGGTGGAGATAGTGCAGATAGCCCATCCCGACAGCTCCTACGAATCTCTTGAGGAGATGGTAACGCATGTAGAGGGCCTTCTTGTGAAGCTCGGGCTGCCATATCGTATTTTGAGACTATGCGGCGGCGACATATCGTTCACCTCAGCCATGACATATGATTTCGAGGTCTTCTCCGCAGCTCAGCAACGCTGGCTTGAGGTGAGCTCAACCTCCAACTTTGAGGCGTTTCAGGCCAACAGGCTCCGCTGTCGCTTCAGGGATAAGGGAGCAAAGCAGACCACCCTCTGCCACACCCTCAACGGCAGTGCCCTGGCGCTCCCGCGTATCGTCGCCGCCCTGCTCGAGAACAACCAGACTCCTGATGGCATCAGGATACCCGCGGTGCTTGTACCCTATACTGGCTTTGAGCTAATAAGCTGACACATATGAAAAAGAGCTCCCGGGCATATCTCTATGCCGCTCTTTCTGTTTTCCTGTGGGGAACCATACCTACCGCCTTCAAGATAGCACTGGCGGAGCTGAGTATAGTGACGATGCTCTGGATTACCTCCATGGTGTCACTGCTGGTGCTGTTTGTCATCGTCGCTCTCTCCGGGAAGCTGGGTCAGCTGCGACGCATGACCGGAAGGGACCTCCTCTGGTCAGCTCTTCTCGGGCTTATCGTTCCCGTTGCATATTACCTCATACTGCTTACAGCCTACAGCCGGTTGCCGGGACAGGTGGCACAGCCCATAAACATGATCTGGCCTATCATCCTGGTCTTTCTCTCTATTCCCCTGTTGCATCAGCGTATCCCTGCCCGCAGCTTTGCCGCGCTCTTCATCAGCCTGACGGGGGTATATATCATATCGTCACAGGGGGCACCCCTCCACCCCGGCAGATCAGACACCGCCGGAGTGCTGCTGGCACTGGC
>CALMRD010000357.1 GCA_937871625.1 uncultured Bacteroidales bacterium
GACTGAGGACTGAAGACTGTTGACTGAACACTGCCGTCCCGACACTCCCGACTTCATCGGGACAGGTCCTTGTGCGGGATTGAGACTCCTCCTGCGTCGGCGCCCCAAACTGCCGACTGAGGACTGCCGACTGAGGACTTCACCAGTGCCTATCCATACATGAACTGCCCTATATTGGCATATGCCGATGTCGGGTTGACGCAGCACACCGGTATCTTTGAGCTGTTGGCAATGATCTCCTGCTCCTTGGCTCCGATGACATAATCGGCAAAAGTGATGTCCTTGGTAGTCATTATCAGGATCAGGTCAGCCTTTGTCTGATTGGCTGTCTCCAGGGTTCTTTCGGCAAGCTTGTCAGATGGCACCTCCGTAATCTCGTATTCTATATTATTCTGTATCAGCATCCTTACGGCATAGTTGAGATTCAGGTTAGCCTTCTTGGCCAGCGACTCATCCTTGCGGGTGGCTTTCAGGATATGGATCTTGGAATCAAAGTACTTTCCCATGAAGATAGCCATGGAGAGCTTCTCTTTCTCCTCCGCCCGCCAGTCGATGGGGCATACGATGTTGTGATAGCGCTCCTGGTCGTCAGGCGGCGCCTGTACCACTATGTAGGGGACCTTTGACTTGGCTATCACCTTCAGCGCCCAGCTGCCGGTGATCTTCTGCATGCCGCTCATGCCGTGTGTTCCCATCACCACCAGCGATGCTCCGCGGTCATTGACAAATTCAGGGATCTGCTTGAAGATGGTGCCGCGCTGCACGTGCGTTTTCACCTTGACGCCGTACTGACGCTCCACCTCGTTGCCCTTGATATTCATGGCAGCCTGCTTGGCCTTGACACCCCCCTCGGTTGTTATCTTCTCTACAATGTGCAGAAGGCAGATATCATTGTGTGTCATACGTGATATCTTGATGGCATGCTGCAATGCATAATCCGTCACCGGAGTGAAATCCCATGGCACTACAATTATCTTGCTGTCGACTTCCATAATGTTCGCGTTTACCGTTATCAGAAGTAAAATTACCTCTTTTACATGATTAATCAAATAGCAGTATATCCATAGAAAAACGGACGGAGTTGGCGAAAAATTGCTTTTGTGCACAAAAACAGTGCCATTTGTCAACTCTTCATTCCGCCAGGACCAACAAAATGCTATTTTTGTGAGTGTAAAGGATAATTGTATTCATGAAGAGGAAAAGAGTAAAGGAGTTGCTGGCCGGCCATGTCACCGGAGAGAAGGTAGTTGTAAAGGGTTGGGTCAGGACCAAGAGAGAGATCAAGAATGTGGCATTTGTGGCGCTGAATGACGGTTCAACCATCAACAACATTCAGATAGTCATTGACATAAATTCTTTTGAGGCCGACCTGCTCAGGGAGATCACCACAGGAGCAAGCCTGGCTGTCACCGGCACCCTCGTCGCCTCACAGGGCAAGGGTCAGAGTGTGGAGATAACCGCTTCGGAGATCACCCTTTACGGCAGGTGTGACCCGGAGACATATCCTCTTCAGAAGAAAGGCCATTCGATGGAGTTCCTGCGTGAGATAGCGCACCTGCGATTCCACACCAACACGTTCGGGGCTGTGATGCGTATACGTCACGCCATGTCATTTGCTGTCCATAAGTATTTCAACGACAGGGGCTTTTACTACCTGCACACTCCTATCATCACCGGCAGTGACGCCGAAGGTGCAGGTGAGATGTTTCATGTCACCACCCTCGACCTGGATAACATACCCCGTACAAAGGAGGGTAAGGTGGATTACGAGGGTGATTTCTTCGGCAAGCCCACCAACCTGACCGTCTCCGGACAGCTTGAGGGTGAGCTGGGGGCCCTGGCATTGGGAGAGATATATACCTTCGGTCCCACCTTCCGTGCCGAGAACTCCAACACCCCGCGCCACCTGGCCGAGTTCTGGATGATAGAGCCGGAGATGGCCTTCTGGGATATCACTGACAACATGGATCTGGGGGAGGATTTTACCAAATACCTCATAAGGTATGCACTTGAGAACTGCAGTGAGGATCTCGGGTTCCTCAACAAGATGATAGATAACGCTCTTATAGAGAGACTGGAGTTCGTGCTGGCCAACAGTTACATGAGACTGACCTACACCGAGGCGGTGGAGATACTTGAGAAGGCCAACCGTAAGTGGGAGTACCCGGTTGGCTGGGGTCGTGACCTGCAGGCTGAACATGAGCGTTACCTTGTGGAGACTCACTTCAAAAGGCCGGTGATACTCACTGACTACCCGAAGAGTATCAAGGCGTTTTATATGAAACAGAATGATGACGGCAAGACGGTGAGGGCGATGGATGTGCTCTTCCCCGGCATCGGCGAGATAATAGGCGGTTCACAGCGGGAAGAGGAGCTGGATAAGCTTACCGGAAGGATTGAGGAGCTTGGACTGCCGCTGAAGGATCTGTGGTGGTATCTTGACACCAGGAAGTTCGGCACGGCACCCCACTCAGGCTTCGGCCTGGGCTTCGAGCGCCTGATATTGTTCATGACCGGCATGTCGAATATACGTGATGTGATACCTTTCCCGCGTACCCCCCGTAATGCCGAGTTTTAAAGTTTTTGAGTGAAGTAGCGATGCTCGACCAGAAATTACAACAGAAGCTGCTCCAGAAGCTCTCCCCTCAGCAGATACAGATGATCAAGCTCCTGGAGGTGCCTGCCATGCAGCTGGAGCAGCGTATCAAGAAGGAGCTGGAGGAGAACCCCGCACTGGAGGAGGGGCCTGATGAGGATGATGTCAGGGCTGAGCAGGAGGAGGATATCGACGATGAACAGGAGCAGAGGGAGCAGGATGAGTTTGGCCTCGACGACTATCTCAATGATGAGGATATACCCGATTACCGGCTGCAGGTAAACAACGTATCGAAGGATGATGACCGCAGGGACCAGATACCCTATGCATCGGGTTCAACCTTCCACGAGATTCTTATCTCGCAGTTCAATCTCAGGACCGACACGGAGCGCGAGGAGATACTCGGGGAGTATATTATAGGTAACATTGATGACGACGGATACCTTCGCCGTGAGGTCGAGAACATGGTTGATGACCTCGCCTTCCTGCAGAATGTCACCACCGATGAGGAGGAGCTCAATGCCATCCTGAAGATCATACAGGATCTTGAACCTGCGGGTGTCGGCGCACGTGACCTGAGGGAGTGCCTGCTGCTGCAGATTGAGCGTAAGGACCAGTCGGTGCCCGCCGTGGCACTCACCCGCACTGTGCTCACTGACTATTTCGAAGAGTTCTCGAGGAGGCATTATGAAAAGATAATGGCGAAGATGATGATCAGCGAGGAGGAGATGAAGGGTGTCATCGACGAGGTGCTGAAGCTCAATCCCAAACCCGGGGGAGTTGTCGGCGACGCCTTCAGCAGGTCAGCGCAGCAGATCATTCCTGATTTCATCCTTGATCAGACTGATGAGGGACTGGAGCTGAGCCTGAACAACCGGAACATACCCGAGCTGAAGATAAGCAGGGGGTACAGTGAAATGCTCGAATCCTACTCGCGTGACAAGGCATCGGGGAAACAGAACCGTGATGCCATCATGTTCGTCAAGCAGAAGCTGGATGCCGCAAAGTGGTTTATCGATGCCATGAGGCAGAGGCAGAATACGCTCTTACTGACCATGAATGCCATACTCGAGTACCAGAAGGAGTATTTTGAGGAGGGTGACGACACCAGGCTGAGGCCCATGATACTCAAGGATGTGGCAGAGATGACCGGTCTCGATATCTCCACCATTTCTCGGGTGGCCAACAGCAAGTACATACAGACCCATTTCGGCATCTATCCGCTGAAG
This sequence comes from uncultured Bacteroidales bacterium, assembly GCA_937871625.1. Classification (GTDB taxonomy): domain Bacteria; phylum Bacteroidota; class Bacteroidia; order Bacteroidales; family VadinHA17; genus SR-FBR-E99. The sequence goes on from CALMRD010000357.1 coordinate 3,826, forward strand.
TTCTTTTTTTCAGAGGGGATGCAGACAGATGCAGGCGACGAGGTTTCTACCCGTGAGATAAAGCGCATTCTCCAGGAGTGCCTCAGCAGTGAGGACAAGCGCAGGCCTCTTACCGATGAAAAGCTGACGAAGATCCTTCAGGAAAAGGGGTATCAGATCGCCAGGCGTACTGTGGCCAAATACCGTGAACAGCTGAACATACCTGTCGCCAGGATGAGAAAGGAGATTACCGGATAAGGAGGGAATCGGCAGGAACAGGAAGGAGATAACAGGATAAGCATGCTGCCACCGCGAAGGATGAGCTGAGCCGATGGGCAGGTTATTGCAATGCAGATGGAAACAGACGATAAGGATAGAGTCAGGATGAACACCCCGCGCAAGTCGCGGCTTACGGTGGCAGCGGAGATACTGTCAGTGGCTTTTCATCCTATATTCATGCCGCTGTACGGGCTGCTGATCATATACAGTTCACCAACATTGCTCTCGTTCATCCCGGCGGGACTGAAAAAAATGATCTTCATTCTTGCAGTGACAAACAACGTGATGCTGCCGCTGGCGCTGGCTGCCGTGCTCTGGACCAGGGGTGCCATCACTACCTTCAATGCCCGTGACCGTAATGAGAGAGTGCTGCTTCTCACCTTCGCCCTGCTGATGTACACCCTGTCGGCCGGGCTGCTGATGAAGATGCAGGTGCCGCTTCTCTTCAGGGCCTATTTTATCTCCCTTGCCGTTGTGACCCTCATTACCCTGATCATTACATCGTTTTATATGATATCACTGCATGCAGCCGGCATAGGGGGATTGATTGCCCTGATCGTATTCATGATAATTCTCTATGACATACGCACTGTATGGCAGCTGGTTACGGTGATCATGGCCGGGGGTGCAGTTATGTCATCAAGGCTGTGGCTCAACGGTCACACACCCACGGAGGTGTGGACCGGGCTCTTCACCGGGGCGGCGACCATGGCGCTCTCACTGCTCCTGCTTCTCAAGTAGAATATCCAGTGCCCTCTCCAGAAGAGGGACAGTGTCGGGCAGTACCGCTTCGGCATCTGCTGTCATGTTACCGTGTGGAAGAGCCCCGGGCAGCTCCTGCCGGGAGTGTGCCCTATTGTGGCCGGGGGATCCGTCATATGGCTGTTGCCCCCCGTTGGATGCCGGTATGCAGGCTGTACTGAGATCAGCCGGCAAGCCATATCCTCTTCTCACGGCTGCAGCTCTTTTGCTCTGTTTCCCTGCAGATGACGCCGGCCTGAGATCTCCCTGGCTGATGGTCACAAACCCCCGGCGTCCGTTGAGGTATCTGCCCAGGTACTCCTGTTCCGTCTGCCCTGGAGTGGGTATGAGGATCGCGCCCCTGCCCAGTGACGCCAGCTCCATAATTGTGGTGTATCCTGCCCTGGCTATTATACGGGCTGCCTCGAGAAGGTACCTTCTCATTACCGCAGTGCCAGGATTGGTTACTACGGTTATCTCCTGACCCCATTTTGGCTGCGGGTGCAGAGGGGTGGCACTCAGTATGACCAGCGGCATCTTTGTGACTGCGGCGGTCACCTTCTCAAGAAGTATCGTCCTCTGGGGTTCGGGTCCCGAGAGAATGAGGCAGCAGTAGGGTTCGCCGGAAGGAGTCTGGCTGCCGCCGGAGGGGGCAG
>CALMRD010000358.1 GCA_937871625.1 uncultured Bacteroidales bacterium
GCTCACCGTGAATGCCCTCACGGCGGCCGATTCGGTCATCATTCCTGTCCAGTGCGAGTATTTTGCTCTTGAGGGTCTGGGCAAGCTCCTCAACACCATCAAGATCATTCAGACGAACCTCAATCCTGCACTTGAGATCGAGGGTTTTCTGCTGACCATGTATGATTCCCGTCTGCGGCTTGCCAACCAGGTCGTTGAAGAGGTGACGCGTCATTTTCAGCAGATGGTCTTCAATACCATCATTCAGCGCAATGTGAAGCTCTCAGAGGCTCCCAGCTATGGCCAGCCCGCCATACTCTACGATGCAGAATCGAGAGGTACCGTGAATTATCTCAACCTGGCCCGCGAGCTGCTTGAGCGTGTTGAGGCCAGGCAGAAGAACCAGTAAAAAACCGTTTTAACAGCATCATGAATACAGTCAGGAAGAGCCCTTTGGGCAGAGGTCTCGGCGCCCTCATTGACGGCGTTGAAAAAGAGGCGCTTGAAAAAAAGGTGGAGGCCAACCTGCAGATAGATATCAACTCCATTGACGGCAACCCCTTTCAGCCGCGAACCCGCTTTGACAGCCAGACACTCGAGGAACTGGCAGCCTCAATACGGCAGGTGGGGATAGTGGTGCCCCTGACGGTCAGGGAGACAGGTGAGGGCCGCTACCAGCTCATCGCCGGCGAGAGAAGGCTGCGCGCTGCCCGCATGGCCGGTCTGACCCACGTGCCGGCCTATGTGCGCACTGCTGATGATACCGCAATGCTCGAGATGGCCCTGGTGGAGAATATCCAGAGAGAGGACCTTGACGCCGTGGAGGTGGCCATAACCTATCAGCGTCTGATAGAAGAGTGCAGCCTGACACAGGAACAGCTCAGCGACAGGGTTGGCAAACAGCGCTCAACGGTCTCCAACTACCTGCGGCTGTTACGTCTGCCTGCCGAGATACAACTGGGAATACGCAACGGTAACATGTCCATGGGCCATGCAAGAACCCTCGTCAATATCGAAGACCCGGCAAAACAGATAGACATTTACTATCACATCATACGGGAAGATCTCTCCGTAAGGGCTACGGAAGAGCTGGTGCGGCAATTGCAGAGCGCCGCCGTCAGGGATCCGGCCAAAGCCGAGAAGAGGAAGAAACTGAATACTGAGTTCGAAGAGCTTGGCAAACAGCTTAGTGGCCTCTTCGGTACAGAGGTGCAGTTCCGTATCAATGAGAAGGGAAGAGGCAAGATCACCATCCCATTCTCCGACAGCGATGAGATGGAACGCATAATCGCAATGCTCGATAAACTTAACAGGTAAATGGTTATATTTGCCGGCAAACAGAAACGGTTTGCCCCTTGGAACTGTTCGGCAAAATAGCACTCCTCTGCCTTCTTCTCCTTGTTGCGACCTCCGGTGCCGGAGCGCAGGATACCATTGATGTCAGGAAGGAGAAGAAGTATCTCATCGAACCGGTGAGATCAACAATGTATGCGGCAGCGCTGCCCGGGCTGGGCCAAATATACAACCGCAAATACTGGAAGGTGCCGCTGGTATATGCCGGGTTCGGGGCACTGGGATACGCTGTAACCTTCAACACCAGGAACTACAACAAGCTCATCAGTGCATACCAGGATTTTACTGACATCATTCCCGCGACCGACAGCTACATCGAGGTTCTGACAGCCCTTGACCCCACGGAGTACGATCCCGTTCTGCACCCGGAGACATACAATCCCTCCACCGAAGCATGGGTCAGAACCCAGCTTATCAACGGGGTCGATTATTACCGCAAATACCGCGACCTATCCTATATCGGCATCGTGGCCTGGTACCTTATCACCATTATCGATGCACACGTCGATGCCAGCCTGTTCGATTATGACGTCAGTGATGACCTTAAGGCTACAATTCTCCCGGTAACGTCAACCTTTGCCGGGATAGCACCCGGAGTGACCATTGCAATTACAAAGACCTTCTAACAAAGATGAATATGAATCCCAAAACGATAATAGTACCGCTGCTTTTTGTCCTTCTCCCGCTCTCCATGCGTGGAGTGAATGACACCATCATAATACGTAATGACGGCTCCACTGAACGTATTGAACGTGACCTCGACAGCCTCCTCAGCAACTGGTTTATCAGGATGTCTGCCGCCGGAAATGACATCGCACCGGCAGACTCCGCAATAACGGAATTCAGTGATTCAATCTATATAGACCGTCTCGGCAGGATCAACTCTGTCATTACCCTTCCCTACAACAATATCATCAGGAATCATATACATGTCTATACCGGGCGCAAGCTTGACAGGTTTCAGGTGATGCTCGGCCTGCAGGACTACTATTTCCCGATGATAGAGGATATCTTTGATTCCTACGGTCTTCCCGTGGAACTGAAATACATGGCCGTCATCGAGTCTGCCCTCAATCCCAATGCCGTCAGTCGTGTGGGTGCCACGGGACTGTGGCAGTTCATGTACAGCACGGGAAGAATGTACGGGCTGACCATCAACTCAGTCGTTGATGAACGTCGCGATCCGGTAAAGGCGACTCACGCTGCTGCCAGGTACCTGAAAGACCTTTATGGCATTTACAACGACTGGATACTGGTCATCGCCGCCTATAACTGCGGTCCGGGTAATGTAAACAAAGCCATCAGGCGGTCAGGTAACAGGAAAGATTACTGGGAGATATATTACCGCCTCCCCCGTGAGACCCGCGGCTACATACCGGCATATGTGGCTGCCACCTACGCAATGAATTATTACCGTGACCATAATATCACCCCGGTACAGATAAATATGCCCCTCTCAGTCGATACCGTGATGGTATCACACGATGTGCACCTGGAGCAGATAGCTGCAGTGCTTGACCTGCCGGTGGGTGAGCTCAGGGCCATGAACCCGCAGTACCGGACAGGCCTTGTCCCGGGTAAAAGCAAACCTTATCCCATAATGCTTCCGGTGGACAGGCTGGGTGAATTCATATCCATGGCTGACACCATCACAGCCTACAGGAATGAGGAGTATCTCACCCGGGTGAACCAGACCTCCACCCCCCAGCAGTCGGCATACATACCCCCGGATGTCAAGGGCAAGACCAAACTTACGTATGTGGTCAAGGAGGGCGACAACCTGGGATTTATCTCCGAGTGGTACGACGTAGGCCTCTCGGAGCTGCGGTACTGGAACAACATCTACCGGAACACCATCAGGATAGGGCAGAAGCTTGCCATATATGTTGACCCCGGCAAGGCAGAGAGATACGACAAGGTCAACTCGATGAGTTTCGCCGAGAAGCAGAGGCTTGAGGGCAAGAGTGTCTCCACAGCCCCGACGGCGGCTGTTGTGCCATCGGTAACAGAAGGCGAGTACGAAGTATATACCGTGAGGAATGGCGACACGGTCTGGGATATTGCAAAGAAGTTCAGCGGGATATCCGCCACTGATATAATGAGTCTGAACAACCTCTCCGACGCTTCCCGAATAAAGGTGGGCCAGAAGCTGAGGATCAGGAAAAAAAGCTGACAAGGAAAGTTATGCGCCCGGGCAGAATATTTCTCTTCCTGCTACTGCTGGTCGTGACACTCTTTTTGCTGAGTCTGTCGATCGTTCACCTTAAGAGGGAGGGCAATACTCTTTTTCATTCCACACCCTATGATACTGTCCTTAATGATGTCACGGACAGCATATGGGCCGCAGGGGAGAGCTCCGGGCAGTCAGAGGCCGACAGTGTAACTGACGTTGAGGAGCTGTTACGTGCCACTTCCTCAAAGGAAGCTGCAGGCAGTGGTTCCCGGCAGCCGCCATGGCCCGGGGATATGATCAGGGACTCGCTGGCCGCAGGGAGACAGGTGAGAGTGCTCTTCTTCGGCGATTCTCAGCTCGAGGGTGACCGTGTGACATCACTGTTGCGCACCGAGATGCGCAGGGAGGGCAGTGGTACGGGGCCGGGGCTCATCTCGCCCGTCATGCCGGTGATGTATACCCGTTCGTTCGTGGTCAAAAGCTCATCTAACTGGAAGAGGTATACCCTTCTTGACTGCCGTAACGGCTCGCTGCCTCACAACGGGCTGGGGCCGATGCTCTCAGTATGCCGCTTCACACCACCGAGGGAGACCCTGACCTCAAGGTCCTTTGCCACCGTGAGGGTCAGCCCGGTTCCGGGAGCAGACCCCTCCGTCGCCGTCTACGAGAAGCTGAGGATATTCTACGGCAACAACTTTGACACGGTACTCGTTGGTATCAGGTCAGGCAACTCGCTGGTCGATTTTGCCATGCTTCAGATGGGTGCCGGACTGATGGAGTATGCTGTTCCCCTACCTGCTGTTTCCGACATTGAGGTTGAGTTTACAGGCCGCAACTCACCTGACATATATGCCCTCAGTCTCGAGAGCGAGCACGGGGTGATCATTGACAATGTGCCCGTCCGCGGCAGCGCCGGGCTCGAGTTTGTAATGACAGACCCCGAGGTTTTCGGGGAGGCATTGTCAAAGATAGCCCCTGACGTCATCTTCATGCAGTTCGGTCTCAATGTGGTCAGGAATGTCAGGAGTGAGTACCACTACTATGAAGAGGGGCTCGTCAAGCAGATAGAGTACCTCAAGAGGGCTTCGGGCGGGGTGCCGGTGATACTTATAGGTGTCACGGACATGGCCCTGTGGACAAATGACACCATCAGGCGCTTCAGCAACATCAGGGCCATCAGGGATGCCCAGCAGAAGGCGGCAGCACGGAGCGGGGCCATCTTCTGGGATGCCTGGGAGTCGATGGGCGGCCCCGGGTCAATACTCAAATGGCGAAATCATGTGCCGCCGCTGGCATCACGCGATCTCACACACCTCTCTAACGCAGGTGCTGACACCATGGCTTCAAGGATCTACTCCGATCTCCTGACGGCAAGGAGTGAAGCACCCGCAGCTTTGGGCGCCGGGGCCGGCGTAACTACGGCCGGCATCATTACCGGGGGCAGCACCGGAGGGGGCAGCACCACGGCAGGCGATAATGCGACCGGCAGGGAAGAGGTTGGAAGCAGCGCGACAGGCGGGAATACCGGAGCGGATGATGATGTGACAGCTGAAGCCCAGGCGGCAGGGGGAGATGAGGATGCTACCCGGGGAGAGAGGGCTGACGACAAAGATCGGTTCAGGGCTGTCAGGTCACTGCTGAGCTACAACCCCAGGCAGACATTCATTTTCACCACCTTCAGCTTCTGGATATTCTTCCTGGTGGTCATGGCCGGTTTTGCACTCATGCACAGAAAACGGGCCATGTGTCACACATGGCTCCTGCTGGTGAGCCTCTATTTCTATTATCGGGTGGGGGGGCTATTCATAATACTGTTGTTGCTGACTACCATCCTGACCTGGTTAACAGCCATTATGACAGAGAGGGCTGAGAAAAAGGCGGGCAAGAGATTCTGGCTGATAACCAATATAATACTGCTCCTTGGGTTCCTCAGCTACTTCAAGTATGCAGGCTTTATCACCGAAAGCATCAACTCACTGTTCAACACAACACTGGTGGCTCGTGATATCTTTTCTTCGTGGTCGAATACTCTGTTCGGCACCTCCTTTGATGTCAACAAAATAATACTGCCGGTGGGTATATCATTCTTCACCTTCCAGGCACTCAGCTACAGCATCGATGTTTACCGCGGTCGCATGATTCCCGAGAGGAATATTGCAGATTTCTCCTTTTACCTGACCTTCTTCCCGCAACTGGTGGCAGGCCCGATAGTCAGGGCCTCGGAGTTCATCCCGCAGATGAAGGGGGAATATACGATCAGCCGGAATGAGTTTGGTTACGGACTCTTCCTCATACTGCAGGGGCTTGTAAAAAAGATGCTCATCTCGGATTTCATCTCTTCAGGGTTCATAGACAGGGTTTTTGACGCACCGGCGCTCTATTCAGGATTTGAAAACCTGCTGGCGGTTTACGGATACGGATTGCAGATCTACTGTGATTTCTCAGGGTATACCGATATTGCCATCGGGGTGGCAATGCTGATGGGGTTCCGGCTACCACTGAATTTCAATTCGCCCTACAAGGCTGTCAGCGTCACCGATTTCTGGAAGAGGTGGCATATATCGCTGTCGAGATGGCTGAAGGATTACCTCTATATTCCCCTGGGGGGTAACAGGAAAGGAACAATCCGTACCGGCATCAACCTCATGATCACCATGCTCCTTGGCGGTCTGTGGCACGGTGCGGCGACACGGTTCGTGGTCTGGGGCGGTCTGCACGGACTGGCTCTGGTAGCTGACAAGATACGCATGCGCCTGTTCCGTCACTCACCGGGAAAGAGCCGTGCTGCGCAGATAACAGGTATCTTTCTTACCTTCAACTTCGTCAGCTTTGCCTGGATATTCTTCAGGGCCGGCACAATGGAGGATGCCGGTGTGATGCTGACGCAGATATTCTCGTCGTTCACACCGGGGAATTACGCTACGGTGCTCATGGCTTACCTTCCTGTTGTTGTGCTTATCGTCTCCGGCTACATCATGCACTTCCTTCCTGTAACCGTCAAGGAGGCATACCGGGGACTGTTCATCAGGATACCGCTGGTGTTCAAGTTCCTGATCGCGGCTGTGATTGCAGTGCTGCTTTACAAGGTGGGCACGGATGTCGTTCAGCCTTTCATCTACTTCAGGTTCTGAGGAGACTCTTTCCGTTGGACTTTACTTTGTCTCAGTCATTATCTCGGCCCTGGCAACCCCTTCAGCTTCGGCTCGTATCATCACCCTTCCGGGATGTGTGCCGGCCCGGAGGAGTATTGACGCTATGCCGGCCTCAGCTGTTGCCGGGTTGTCACCGATAAGCTCGGCGTCACCCCG
>CALMRD010000359.1 GCA_937871625.1 uncultured Bacteroidales bacterium
GTAACTTCCCGTCAGGTGATAATTTAACTGACGGAGAAAGCCTGGTGGGTATTTTGATCTTTGTGAATTTGGGCTTCAATGGGGTTTGGGGCAATTCATCCTTTGGACCTAGCCTTTCCAGAGGAAGGAAGTTTTCCATCAGCCACAGTTCGGAATCTCCCCCGGCAAATGCGGTGAAAGCGATTTTCTTTCCGTCGGGTGACCAGCCAATCTTTGTTGCATGTGCAGTCATCCCTGTTTTTACTTCCCTGGTTGTACCCGATCCGGGTGTATAGATCCAGATCTTTCCCTGATCCGTATAGGCCAGCTCCTTACCATCTGGCGACCATGCCAGTTCAAACTGACTGTTAACGCTGTCAATCTTTGTTACTGATGTCGATTCACCGCCTTCAACCGGAATTGAGCGAATTGTATTGTCATTTGTAAAAAAAGCAACGGATTTCCCATCAGGTGACCAGTCGATCGGTGCCCATGCGACTTCATCGGATCTGTTTGTAATCCTTCTCAGATTATCACCTTCCCTGGAAATTATATAAATATGATGGTAAAATTTCTTCTCTACTATTTCAGGGCGGATAAACGCAATGGAATTACCATCGGGTGACCAGCACGGGAAACGGTCCTGAAGTTCAACAGCCACTGAGGTCAGCTGCTTTGGTTGGCCTCCCTCGACGGAGATTGTGAAAATGTTTACGTCCCACTTTCTTATGCCCTCTTCATAAAATTGCCTCCCTCCCGAAAACACAATTGTTTTTCCATCAGGTGAGATTTCATTACCGCTGCCCGGGACTGCTGTTATTATATCAAATTCAGAATCTATCTTAATTGAATCCACTGCTCCGCCTTCGGAAGGAACAGAAGCAATCTTACCGCCATCCCACCTGAAATAAATTCTTTTCCCGTCGGGACTGTATTCGGGATACGAAGTCCAGCCCCGGGGAGTCACCTGTGTTGCAATGCCACCCTCTGCCGGTACAGTAAAAATGATTTCATATTGAGGATTCATCAACAGAAGCCCAATCTTATTATCGGGTGTCCAGCCTGCAATGGCATGATACGATTCCAAGGGCAGGTCCACTTTCTTTGGGGGGCCGGATGGACCACCTTTATCAGTTACCGGTACTATCCAGATCTCTTTAGGAATGCCTCCTTCAGGCCTTCTTGTGAAGGCAATCATTTTCCCGTCAGGAGACCATGAAGGACCGTTTACCATCCCTGACCCCAGGTTGCTGACCTGAACCGGTGTCCCTCCTTCAGAGGGAATGATCCAGACATCTGAATAATAATACATGGCATTATTATCCTTATAGCATTTCACGTACGCTATTTTACTTCCGTCGGGAGAAAAAACAGGTTCCTGCGTCCCGGGTTCTGTTAATTCCTTTGCTTTGCCACCATTTACCGGTACTGTATATACCTGAGTATTTTTGGTCTGATAATCCCCGGGTATAAATCCCGTTGCATAGGCCAGGATAAGACCATCAGGTGACAGACTCAACCGATGTTCTTCCGGCCAGCCGCAATCATGTGACGGGACCTGAACTTTCCGTACATCACCTCCCCCTGAATTAACAACATATATAGAAGCTTCATCAGCATTGGGTTCCTGTCTTGCATTGAAAGCGATCCATTTACCGTTGCCTGACCAGCAGAATGAATTGGTCATATCCCAGGCGCCGATATTCCCCGTCAGTCTTGCAGGTTCACCAGCAATAGCAGGATCAACCCCTCCTGATACGGGCGCAGTCCATACACATCCATCAAGGATAAAAGCCATACGTTTACCGTCTGGTGACAGAATGCCGTTCCCGGGACTAGCAGGAATTTTGATTTTCGTGAATTCGGGTATGAGCGGCGTCTCCGCTAATTTTTCCGCAACAGGTACTATCAGTCTGCTCAGTCTTTCCCTGGCAATTGCAACTTCATCTTTCTGTGTGGGGAAGCTGTTCACCAGGCGCTGGTATGCCTTGATTGCCTCTCCGGTACCCAGCTTTTCAAAGCAAAGACCGATATGCAGCAAAGCCTTTGCCCTGAGTGACATGCTGGCGGAAGAATTTTCTGCTATCTGGTTGTAGAGGTCAATGGCCTCCCTGAGTGACCCTTCTCCCTCTTCCTTAACCAGGCCTTTCTGGTATAGTTGTTCCACAGTCTGGGCCGGTGCAGTAATGACATTTACGGCAACCAGTGCGATCACCACGATGATACTAATAAAGATCGATCTCATTTTTTGGTCCTCCTATTGGTTACAGTACAAATCTAGAGTGACCTGAAATGCCCGTTGTCACGAAGAAGTATAAGTTATGTAAAAATTGTGTCATGGCAACCGTAATTATTGATTTATTAAGTTGATGAATCAGGGTGTTGGAGAATCTGATTAATTATTATACCTTTGTGTATAATACTATATAGTATAATACGAAATGGTATAAATGAATTCTGATATGAAAAACTCTCCGTTCATTTACGGAACAACAGTCATTAATGAGGCCTTCATCGACAGAAAGGATGAAATCAGGAAACTATCCGACAATCTGACTGGCGGAATCAATACTACACTGATTTCTCCCAGAAGATGGGGGAAATCTTCATTGGTCGAGAAAACGGTCGCCAGAATCAGTAAAGGCAACAAGGATATACGGATAGCGGTAATAGACCTGTTCACTGTCAGTTCAGAAGAGCAGTTTATGGAGAAATTTGCCCGTGAGCTGATAAGGGCATCTTCTTCAAGATGGCAGGAATGGGCCAGGAATACCCGCACATTTTTTAAAATGCTGCTGCCTAAAATACATATTGGTATTGATCCCGTGAATGATTTCAGCATCAGTTTTGACTGGGAGGAGATAAGGAAAAACGAAGATGAGATCCTCGGGCTGGCAGAGACAATAGCAAAGCAGAAGAAGATAAAAATGATTGTATGTATTGATGAATTCCAGAACATTGCAAATTTTAACAATTTTGAGTCGTTTGAAAAAAAATTAAGAGCGATATGGCAAAGGCAGCAGGATGTCACATATTGCATTTATGGTAGCCGCAGGCATATGATGAAGGATATCTTTAACAATCCATCAAAACCTTTTTACCGGTTTGGCGACATAATGCTCCTTGAAAAGATAGCACGGGATGAATGGATCAGATTTATAACCAGAAGCTTTGCACGGACAGACAAACAGATAGCCAATGTTGATGCTGCACTGATTGCGGATTTGATGCAATGCCATTCCTGGTATGTTCAGCAGCTGGCTCATTACACATGGAACCTTACAACTGACAGGGCAACGAAAGAGATTATCGAAAAGGCCCTTTCCGAACTGATAAATGCCAACAGCCCCTTCTATCAAAAGGAAACTGAAACGCTTAGCACAACACAACTCAACCTGTTAATAGCTGTACTGAATGGAGAAAGCAAGCTCACTTCAGTGTCAGCAATGACCACTTACCGACTGGGAACACCCAGAAATGCGAGTAAAAACAAAACGATGCTCATCAATAATGATATAATACAGGAAAAAAGGGAAGGTTTTGAATTTGTAGATCCGGCCTTTGAATTATGGTTCAGGCATACTTTTCTCAATCAGCCGGTTCATAAACATTTTGAGGCATGAGC
>CALMRD010000360.1 GCA_937871625.1 uncultured Bacteroidales bacterium
GCTGCCTGATATAGTTGAGAATGAAATCAGCCGTGCCCTCATAGACGCCATGACCAATGCGAAATGTCTCCGAGGTGGTGTTTCCGTATCTGATATAATAGCCTCCCGGGGTGGTCAGCGCCGAGAAGTCAAGCCTGGCGGCTGCACTCATACCCCATACCGAACCGTCATATATGGAGGCCTTACCGCTGAACACACTTTTTCCCGTCAGGGCATCACAGACAGTGAATGTGGGTTTGGCTCCCGGCTCCTGCGAGATGTATACTGCCACCTTCACCGACTGCGGAAGGTAGCCCAGCTGGTTGATCCTTATCCATGAGTCAGCCTCTGCGGTAAGTACCGGCAGGCAGAACAGCAATGCAAGCGAAATAGCAGTTTTCATCTCAGTATATCTTTTGAAGCACTGAATGTACAAAATAGTGCGAGAGTATCTCCCTGTATCCGAAGCCCGAGGCACCCATAACCGCGGCTCCTATCTGGCAGAGTCCCACCCCGTGGCCCCAGCCGGCGCCGTGAAGGATAAACGATCTGCCCTGTTCATTATCTTCCGTCTCTACAAAGAAGGCTGAGCTATAGAGATGGGATGTTGAGAGTGCCTTTCTTATCTCCAGCTCCTTGCCTATGATCATTGTCTTCCTGTCACCCGTGATCTTCAGTTTTATGATGCGCCCTGAGGTGCCGCGTGCCAGCGGTTCCAGGTCCGTTATCATGCCGAAGTCGATGCCGGTGCGCTCCTTCACCAGCGCACTGAGTTCCTCCTGTCTGTATATCACCTTCCACCGGAAGAAGTCGTTTGTCTCCTGGTCGTAGCTGTTGAGCACCTGTGCCAGGACGGCCCTGTCATCACTGTTGCAGAAGGCCTCCGGATTACCCCTTATCCATCTGACAGCATTCTCCTCGGTAGTGAGATCCATGTCAAAGCCCTCCGGCGGCCGGGCAGCATCGGTAACAGTCTGAAGACAGTCGTGGCTCACCGGCTCCCATACGTTTTCAAACAGTTCGGTGATACCACCGCAGCATTTGGAATAACGCGCATCGCACAGGGCTTCACCCGACATCAGCACCTCTCCGGCCGTCTCACGGACAGCGCTCTCCACCTCCGGCGTCGTTGCCCTGGTGATACCCTGGTAACGCTGGCAGTGGTCATCGGCGCAGACATCATACTCCTTATGGTCTTCCCTGTCATACCACCGTATGATCTCCCTGTCGGATACCTGGTGTGCAACATACCTCTCTCCTCCTGCCTCCAGCCGTGCGGTCTTGTCTATCTGCGCCAGCAGCCAGCTCCTTGAGATGACGGCATGGGCCTTGAGCAGCTCCACCGATGAAGTGGCACTCATCTCCGAGGAGATCACACTGGCAAGATAATCCTCTACAGGCACCAGGTTTACTGCCGTAACCCCACCCTCGATGATCATGAACTTCAGCTTACCCACAAAGGTCTGGTCCTCGTTGCGCTCCCAGTGAAAGGCAACGCCTATGGTCACGGCATGGAGGGTGAAGCTGCAGTGAAGGTGATCTGTTGGGACGAGGATCAGCTCCCTGCCGGCCTGCACGGATGCGCCGTCACCTGTGAGCAGTACTCTCCCGTCACTGAATGCTGCGGTCCACTGACCCTTTATGCTTCTCTCACCCCCTGAGACATTGTACTCTCCGTTGAGAGTGACTGTCAGTGCTTTGCCTGATACAATTCCCACACTTATTTCGGGGTAACTTCTCTCCGTCATAATAATCCTTCCGTTAATGATTTTATCTCCCCGTCGCTCAGGCATACCTCCCTTAAGATGCTGCTGATGTCAGCGGCGGTGATCTTATTGTAATCCTCTTCCCTGGGGGTGATGAACACACCTCCCATGTCAACCGACGCCGGGCTCAGAAGAATCCTCCCCGGCTCCCCGGCAAAGTAGCACGAGGGTCTGTGGAGACTACGGGGGATGATCTGTATTGTCCACCTACCGGCGGAATGGTAAGCCAGCATGTTAAGCATAGGCTCCGGCCGTTCAGGTTGCGTGGCGGCAAACTTACGATAGAAGAGGCTGAAAGCAGTGTCGAGAGCCCTGCTGTCACTACCTGCAAGAGTCAGCATACCCCTGCCATAGCCGTGCCAAAGGCTGAGTTCAATACCCCCGGAGGAGGCCACAGCAGTGCAGAGGCCGGGATTGGCGGCATCCTTTTCCACCGGCAGAAACCCCCTGTTCCCTGCCTGGAAATGGAGGTGGTCGGGAGCTGAGGCTCCGCACTGCGGGCCGTTGTAGAAGATGACATAATCGGGCAGCGCCTCTGCCAGGGAGAGCATCGACATAAAGTTACCTTCAATTTGCTGCGGTGTGTGTGCCCGGTTAACAATGGTGAGATGACGCCTGAAGATCGGAAAGGGATTGATCAGGATGATGTAATCGCTGCCAAACTGCACTCCCCTCTGCTCCGGCGGCCTGTTCTCCTCACAGAGGAAGCAGGGTCTCGCTTTGATGGAACCGGCATCCACCTTCGCGGCGGATGAGACGATCCTCCCGGGATTGAACTGCACGGCGATCTCATATCCTGGAAAGGGTATCTTTCGTACCCTTACGCTGTCGAGCTGACCGTAGTTGTCACGCGCCAGGGGCCACTCCCTGAACTGGCTCTCAAAAAGATCATTTACAAGTAATGAGTGATCGTACATCTGCTTTTCAGTTTTATCTCCCGCTGCTGATCATACGCCTCCTGGCAAGAAGCTCCAGAGTGCGTATCCTGTCCTTATACAGATTATGTGCATTCATTCTTCCCACATCCAGCAGGGCATCCGAGTTTTCATCCCAGCGACGGCAGAGATAAAGGGGTTCATATATCCGTCCTATCCTGTAGTGACGACTTATGGCGAGCCCGACAGCATAATCCTCGCCGTAGCTGACGTTGGGTACCTTAACAGCGCGCAGTACAGGCGTGTAGAAGGCCCTGGGAGCCCCGAGGCCGTTGATCCTCAACGCATTGTTCCTGCCGTTGTCAGGGGTCCACTCCCTGTGATCTATCAACCCCGGAGGTATATCCTTCAACTCGAAGTTGACCATCCGGTACGAGCCTACCACCATGGCGCACTGCTGCTCATGAAAGGCATCAACGATCCTGGTCACAACCGAGTCGTCAATGTAAAGGTCGTCACTGTCAAGCTGGATGGCAAACTTACCGCACCTATCACTGAATAGAGCCTCGTTCCAGCATCCGCCAATACCCAGATCATCCCTTTCCGGAATGATATGCACCACCCTGCTGTCGCCTGCAAACGACCTTACAACATCGGTTGTGCCGTCGGTGGAATGATTGTCAACGATTATAAGGTTAAAGCTGTAGGACGACTTCTGGCTGAGGACCGACCTGATGGCATCAGCGATGGTCTTGACCCTGTTTCGTACAGGAATGATAACAGAGGCATCGAATTCAAAGCTCTCATCATCGAATGCAATATCCCTGAATTGTGGCCCGAGCCAGGCGCTTACCTCTTTCAGGTGATCAGTGCAGGCCCTTTCCATCTCTATCTGAACCTCCCTGTTGCGGGGGTCAACGTAATCAAACATCTTTTCTCCCGACCTGCGGGTGTCTGTCTCCACCTCGGTATACAGCATCTCCGGGATGTGGACCACGGGGTATGACTGCGAGACCCTGAGCCTCAGGTCGTACAGTCCGGCATAGTTGTATTCTTCCTTCATGGCACTGCATGCCTTCCTGAAGGCGTCAGCACTGTAAAGGATGACCGAGCCGAAGTTGAAGTCGTCGCGAAGGCTGCCCTCCTGGTAATCAATCAGCGGGTGAGGTGAAAGCTTCTCATTCTTCTTCTCAAAGTAGTCTGAATATACCATACCGGCACCTGTGGTTTCGCAAACCTGGATCAGCCGTTCAAAGGCAAATTTACCGGGGTCGAGCGGAAAACCCTTGCTGTATATCATTACAAAGTCTGTGTCGGTTACTGCCGCCATTTTCCTCAGAGCGTCGGTGGAGGCAAATCCTGCTGAACGGAGTATCTGAGCCTCCGCTATCCCGGTATCGCCGGCATGGTCAGGGGGTACCACAATGAAAATTCGGCTGACAACGCCGGAGCTTCTCAGTGATCTGACTGTCGCAGCCACAGAGCCGGAGTCAGACCAGGGCATAAAGCATGTTATGTTTCTATCCATGATGTAGGTCTATTTCTTTAAGATGAAGTCAAGTATCTGTTTCATTAGCATGTCCCTCTCTTCCTGCAAAAGAAGGGTCTCAAACGGGAATCCGGAGACCACAGTTCTTACCTCCCCCATGTGGATAACGGCAGCAGAGGTATTGTTTTCCGAATAACGGAAAGCTGTGAGCGATCTCTTGTCGGATGGCTCAATGGCATCGGGTGATTCAGCGGCATATATGTCCGTCTCAGATCCTGTATTGAAGGAATATCTGCCTGAGAAGTCAGTCCCGGTGATGTCCGTCGCATAAAATTCACCCGCTCTTACGGCGTGGCCGGTGCGTGGTTTGAAATGAAGGAGTTGCATCACCTTTGCACTCACTGCAGTGTCAGCCGCAATCAAAAGGTCAGTGCCGATGTACGCCCCGGACATAAATATTGGTATGGAAGCTTCTGTGAGTCGCTCCAGGCTCCTGATAAAGTCAGGAGTGTAGATCTGAAACTCCCTTTTCTCCGGATCACAGGCTGAAGGTGTGGTCTTCTCCTCGCCGAAGAGCAGGTCAACGGCAGCGTATGTCCTGAGATCAAAATCCTGGCTGTTGAACACCTCATCGCTGACTGAGATGCAAGACCTTCCGGCAGCCATTATAGAGCTGCCGTGGATGGCAGGGAAGTCGAAGGTGTTCCCCGGGATGATCTTTCCCTCACCATCGGACCACGATGCACCCCATCCGGCATTGTCATCATCGGTCCACGGTGACCTGCGGTCGAAGTCATACTGGTCGCCGGTATTTGAGAAATTGTAATGGTCAGCCACCCCTCTGTCATCCCACCACGCTACACCGGCCATGCCATCGCGGTCAAACCATGAGGGTCCCGATATGCGGTCAAAGCCGTTGACGACGAGCACGGTCTCCGGAGACTCCGCCACGAAGCCTGCCGAGAGGGTCTCGGAGGGAAAGCTCTCTCCCCCCTCATTCAGTGCGGTAACCCTGAACCGGTAGAGCATATTGTATGACGGAAGCTCGATATCGAAGCTGGTGCCTGTCACCTCCCTGCCGTTGTCAAAGCCGTTGTCGCCGACAGCCATGTAGACCTTATATGAGAGCGGGTCAGCAGTTGACTCCAGTGGGTCAGCTACAGGTCTCCATCTCAGCCTGACACTCTTGCCACCGAGGGGTGACAGCTCCATATGCGAGACCGGCAGCGGATGAACAGTATACTCCGTACCCGAGGCAGTGGCCAGGTACCGGAGGATACCCTTATAAACGGCACGGCTCACATGAAAGCGAAAGCGCGGGTCAAACCCGTACCGCTGGTCAGCGAGGTTCTGGTGTGAGAGCAACTCCAGAAGCATGGCGGGCACATCGGGCTTGCGAGCCTCGTAATAGGAGCGGTCCCACATGGCACGGCGCGTCCAGTCGGGGTTGAAGAGAACATAAATATCCTCCACGATCTGCGTCTGAATGATATCTGTAAGGTCCCTGCTGGCAAGACGGCTGGTGCCGTCGGGGAACCTGCCCTCATTGGTCGCCGTGGAATAGATCCCCAAAGTGCCTATGATGGAATCATCGGGTGTGATGCCGGCGTCAGTATGAAATGCGAATGAGAGGTCAACAGGGATGCCCATGCCGTTACCACCGGTGCTGTCGGGCTTGCGGAGCAGGTAGTTCACCCATTCGGAACGCGACATGTAATCGTCATTGTAATCGTTTTTCCCGTGGTTAACGGTGTAAACCAGAGTGTCAGGCATACCGGCAAACTGAAGCCAGTATCGGGCAGCCTCAAGATACCTCGGCTTGCCGCTCAGCTTCCAGCTGTAGCTTACGGCAGAGGAGTGGCTCTCGTCCCCCGCAGCCTGTTCGCCGGCATTGAGCGACCATTGGTTTGCTATCACCGATGATGAGGGACGACGGGCCACGTTGCCCATGCCGCCACCGAAGCGGACAGCATCAACGACGGCAGGAGAACCGTCAGCAGAGGTGACGGTGACAGAACCCCTGTCGCGGTCAAGGCCCTTATCGAAAATGAAGGAGCCAAGCCAGATCCAGGTGCCACCTCCTACTGACTGGTCCGCAATAAATTTGGTCACCCCACCGGTGTGACTGACCCTGATAAGCACCTTACCGGCACTGTCGGCAAGACGGGGCCAGGAGACCGTGACACCATAGTATCCCTTTTCGGGTATCTCCGGAACAAACAGGGCAGTGCCGTCACCGATGGTGAGGGAGGTGCCCATCAGAAAGGGATTGTCACCGCTGAAGAGCGTATCCCTGATCAGGAATCCCGGCCCGACTTCCGCCGGAGGCCCGGAGAGCTGCAGCAGAAACTCGGAGTTACCCGTAGAACCGTTGTTGTCTACGATTACCTCATTCACCTGTATATCCCTCTCACGCGGCAAAAATACTCTTGCACCGGAATTCTCAAGCATGGGTACCAGGTAGGGAACGACATAGGCCATTACTGAAAGATCCTCCACACTGCCGAAGAGCTTTGCACGCTGCCATTCCCAGCGGTCGAGGGTCATATCAAAGTAATACCCGTGACTGTGCCACAGGGCAATATACCTGCCGTCAAGACCTTCCGGGGACTCAGCCGACCCGATCCGCTCCACAAGCACGGGTCTCGACTCCGGTGCGGGAGGTATCCTCTCAGAGTCCTTCGGAACTGAATACCTGAAGTAGTTCGGGATGAGCTGCTCCAGACGCTGCCCGCCGCACCATATGGTGATCCCGTACCCTGAAAATTTCCTCCCCAGGCTCTCCCTGACAGATGTTACCAGTAGCGAGTACGACTCTTCCCTGACCGGGTTCTGGGCTGCGGCGGCCGGCAGCCAGATGCTGACCTCCTTCTGCGGCTCATCAACACTCACGGAATCGATCTTCATATCATCCGGGAAATGCCACCCGGGGAGGGGTGTGACCCACTCACTCAACCTCGATTCGGCCGCCCGCAGCATCCTGTCGGGCTTCTGCCCCCTCAGAGGCTGAAAAATAACTGGCGTTATCAGGAAAAAGAGAAGGGAAAATAGGAGATTGAACCTGCGCATCTCTGAGATATTTTTGCTTAAATTAGTAAATATGATTCAAAAATAGAAAGTTTTTGTAAATGTGTCACACATCTGACAAAAAACTGTATATTTCGGTATGTTTATATACATTTGTTTTGAGGCAACAATTCAGTGTAATCACCACTATTTGTAAAATATCTGTAATGAATTCATTAACAATGATATAAAAATTCTTCTCAAGAGATGATACTGATCGCGGACAGTGGCTCCACAAAGACTGAATGGAGGGAGGTTGCAGAGGCCGGTGACGGGAAGTCATACATATCTTCCGGTATCAATCCCTTTTTTATTAACCGTGAGGATATAACCACCATGCTGGAAAAGGAGATACCTGAACTGGCGAAGGCGGGTGTCACCACACTGTTTTTCTACTGTACCGGGGTCAGCAATGCCCCGAAGGTTGAGATAGTAAAGGGAGCTCTGACCTCTTTTTTCGGTATCGAAGAGCTCTTTATCGGCAGCGATCTTCTCGGTGCAGCGCGGTCGCTCTGCATGGATCAGCCAGGCATTGCCTGTATTATAGGCACAGGGTCCAACTCCTGTTACTATGACGGCCGGGCTATTGTCTCCAATGTCTCTCCCCTGGGTTATATCCTGGGCGACGAGGGAGGGGGCGCCGTTATTGGCAGGAAATTGGTATCAGGCATCCTGAAGAAACAGTTCCCCGATGAGGTAATAGAGACCTTCTTCAGAACATATAAATATACTCCGGCACAGATACTTGAGCGAGTGTACAACATGCCATTCCCTAACAGGTTTCTGGGTCAGTTCTCACGTTTCATCGCTGACAACATACATATACCGGAGCTGCAGGCGATCATTACATCCAGTTTTGAAGAGTTCATCGTGAGGAATGTGCTCTCCTATCCTGAGGCAAGGGAGTATCCTGTGCATTTCACAGGCAGTATTGCATTTTATTTCAGGCCATTTCTCGAGAAGCTGCTTACGGAGTACCGGCTCCGGCCGGGAATCTTCTCCCTCTCCCCGATGGACAACCTGGTCAAATATCATATTCAGAATCCAGATGTACCGAAGTATGAGTAAATCAGGTCTTACCAGACAACAGCTCAGCATTACCGAGTCGCCCTCCCACTTTGAGGATCTTGACAAGATGACAGTCAATGAGCTGCTGACGAATATAAATCAGGAAGATGCAAAGGTACACCTGGCTGTCAGGGAAGCGATCCCGCAGATAGAGACACTTATCAACCAGATCTACGGAAGGATGCAGAAGGGCGGCAGGCTTTTCTATCTCGGGGCAGGCACCAGCGGCAGGCTGGGAGTGCTGGACGCCTCAGAGGTACCTCCCTCCTTCGGTGTACCTGATACAGTGGTCATCGGGCTGATAGCCGGAGGAGAGACCGCACTGCGCAAGGCTGTCGAATCTGCCGAGGATGACCCCGCCAAGGCATGGAGTGAGCTGGAGATATTCAATATCAACACCAAGGATTCGGTTATCGGCATAGCAGCCTCCGGCACCACCCCCTATGTCCTCGGAGGAGTACAGAGAGCAAGGGAGAACGGCATCCTGACAGGTTGCATCACATGTAACCCTGACAGCCCGATAGTGAAGGTCGCCGAGCACCCGGTGGTGGTGGTCGTAGGACCTGAGTTTGTAACAGGAAGCACAAGGCTGAAGGCCGGCACCGCACAGAAGATGGTGCTGAACATGATCACCACAACGCTCATGATCAAGCTGGGCCGGGTCAAGGGCAACAAGATGGTTAACATGCAGCTCACCAACAAGAAGCTGATAGAGCGTGGTACCAGGATGATAGTTGAAGAGCTGGACATCCAGAGAGAGGCAGCCCGCATACTGCTAATGGAGCAGGGATCGGTAAAAAAAGCCCTGGAGTTTTACAGGGAGCATTATAAATAAACAGATGACCGGGACAAAAAACTTTGTCCTGATCTGAATAAACAACAACTGATATGGCAGAAGACGTATTCAGTAAAATCGGCTCGGGACTCACTCTCAGCCAGAAAATAGAGAGGAGAATTGAAGAGGCAATAAGGCAGAAGAAGCTGCTGCCCGGATCAAAGCTTCCCACGGAGAAAGAGCTCTGCACCCAGTTTGCGGTGAGCCGCACCGCCCTCCGTGAGGCTCTGCGCCGCCTGAGCGCGCGCGGACTGATCGATATACGCAAGGGAAGCGGCATGTATATCACGGAACTGAAGATTGAGGATGCAATCAACTCACTCCACCTCTTCTATGACCTCAGGTTCAACTCGGACCTGATACTTCAGATCATAGAGGTGCGCAGGCTCTTCGAGCCGGAGGTGGCAAGACTGGCTGCCCGCAACAGGAGCGATGAGGACATACGTATCCTTCAGAAAAACCAGGCGGATCTCGAAAAATGTAATCCTGACAACACGCAGCTTGAGGTCGACCTTATCAACCGGTTCCATATGAACCTCTCAAAGGCAACAGGAAACCCTATCGTCATCATCAGCCTCGAACCCGTCTATTCCCTTCTCCCCCGAATGAGAAACCTCATCTACGGAAACATTGAAGGTGAGAAGGAGTATACCATGAAATACCAGAGAGAGCTCCTCGATGCCCTTAAGAAACAGGACAGCCAGAAAGCTTATGAGGTCTCCGTAACCCTGCTTGAACGCAACATGGAGATCTATAAAAAATATTTCAAGGCAACCTGACACCCACCTGTTATCTGCCTTCATGCCCAATAAGATCACACTGGCCCTGATACTCTCAGCGGCCATAATAATGAATGCCGCTGCCCAGGATCCTGTGGTTGAAGTCAAAGGCATACACCAGGCCGAGAGCGAATACTACGGGAAGATCTTTGATGCCAGTCGGCAGTCCACAGTCCACAGTCCGCAGTTTAAGAATCCGACAGCGGAGGAGGCTCAATCCCGACCACGAAGTGCGTCGGGACGGCAGCAGACAGTCAACGCCGGGGAGAAGCCTGCACCCCTGACCGTCATTAAGAACGGAGACGAAAATACCATGGTATTCGGATGGCATCCCTACTGGGCCTCTCCGGCCGCATTTACATATTATGATTACGACGTACTAACACACATAGCATACTTCAGCTACGAGGTGGACACAGCCACCGGCGGTTATACAACACTGAGAGGGTGGGACACCACCTCAGTCATCAGCTATGCACACCAGAGAGGCGTTAAGGTGATCCTCACCGTCACCAACTTCGGCTCAGCACGCAACACCGAGCTGCTCACCGACACCGTCAAGCAGTGGAACCTTATTGACAACCTGGTTTATCAGCTCCAGGCGCGTAACGGTGATGGTGTCAATTTCGACTTCGAGAGCGTCCCTTCTGCTCAGAAGGCCAATATGGTCGGCTTCTGCCGCAGGGCTGTAAGAGGCATCAGGGGTGCCCTGCCCTCTGCCGAGATATCACTGGCAACACCGGCAGTAAACTGGTCCGACGGCTGGGACCTGGCAGCACTGGCAGGCATCTGTGACTACATTATTATGATGGGATATAACTATTACTGGAGCGGATCAACTACGGCAGGACCTGTAGCACCTGTCTCAGGAGAGAACTATAACATCACCCGGAGCCTGAACGAGGACTATATCGGCGACGGCGTGGCGCCCGGTAAGTTGCTTCTGGGCGTTCCGTGGTATGGATACGACTGGCCAGTAACCAGCAGCGACAGGAAAGCTCCGACGACAGGCACAGGAAAATCAAGAATATACAACTCCGCCCTAAACCTGGCCGCAAGCCACACTGTCATATTTGACCAGCCTACGGGTGTACCCTGGATAAGCTACCAGAGCTCCGGACAATGGCAACAGATGTGGTATGACGACAGCCTCAGCCTCCAGTTAAAGAATAACCTGGCGATGGATCTCAACCTGGCCGGTATAGGCATATGGGCCCTGAGCTATGAAGCGGGCCGCGACGAGCTCTGGAACGGCCTGAAAGCAGCCATCACGGGAACCACCTCCTCAGATGAGGGAACCGTTTTACCGGACGAGAATCATATACTTACCATTTCCCCAAGCCCGGTAAGTGACATGGCAGTAATCGATTACCGCGTTCTCCGCAGGTCACGTGTCATTTTGCAGATCTACGGCAGTGACGGCAGGCTGGTCGCCTCACTGGCAGACGAGATCATGGAGCCGGGAATTTGCAGCGAAACACTTTATGCCGGTGACTACGCCCCGGGGATATATTTATGCCTGCTGCAGACGGAAACCGGGCGATCAGTACGTAAATTTGCAGTAACAAAAAGCAGATGATAAAAAGAACTGTTAAAACAATTGTGTCAGCAGTGTTGCTTGCCGGCCTGATGCAAAACCTGAACGCTCAGATGCAGGAAGCAGTAGATAGCATCAGGAACGAATTCAATATCATGGGACTCTCCGTTGCCGTGGTCTGTGACGGGAAGCTTACCGGAACATGGCATGCCGGTCTCAGGGACTATGAAAGGAGCCTGCCGGTAAACGAGAACACCAAATACCGTATAGCTTCCATCTCCAAGTTCGTCATGACCACCGCCATGATGAAGCTTGTTGACAGCAGGATGCTGGATCTGGATGAAGATATAGGCACATACCTGGGATACCCTGTCAGAAACCCCAACCATCCCGACAAACCCATCACCGTCAGGATGCTGCTGCTGCACACAAGCTCCGTCAATGAGGGCAGCGGATATGACCCGTTCCTCATGGATACCTATGGCAATGTAGGCAACCCATCCTCCTTTGCTGAGCTGCTGTCGCCAGGAGGCAGCTACTATACTGAAGACATGTGGAGAAAAGAGGCTCCGGGTATCTACTACTCCTACTGCAATGCCAACTTCGGGCTGGCAGGTACCATTATTGAGAGGATCACGGGACAGAGGTTCGAAGGTTTCATGCAACAAAATCTTTTTGTCCCTCTCGGCATTACAGGCTCCTACATCCCCGAGGGAGTGCCTGATATAAACAACCTGGCAGTGATTTACAGGTACGGTGACGGTGTATGGACTCCCCAGACAGACGACTTCAGGGGGGTGATGAGCTCACCCCGCGATTTTGCAGGATACAGAACAGGCACCAACGGTGCGGTCTTCTCCCCTCAGGGCGGTCTGAGGATCTCCGCCGCAGAACTGGCACGTATCATGATATTGCATCTCAATGGTGGCAAGTATGATGGAGAACGTATCGTCTCCCGCAGAAGCATAAGACTGATGCATAAACCCCAGTGGACATCCGACGGCACCAACGGCGAAGCGGAGGAAGCCAGGAGCTTCAGCCGGGGTCTCAGCGTTCATATACTGCCCGTGCCGGCAGCTGACGAACCTCTGCCTGAAGGAGTACGTATGATAGGGCATACAGGTTCCGCATACGGATTGTTCTCGGCTCTCTTTTTCGATCCCGCAGGTAAATACGGGTTCATTATCATCATGAACGGTATACGCGACGGAGTTTCTAAAAAGCCATCCCACTCCTTCTATGATTTTCAGGATGCCCTTCTGAAAGCTCTCCGCGAAAATGCCCTGCTTCCATGCAGGTGATCAAACCGTGGAAAATACCATCATAAGTTAATGGATACATCCGCCATGAGTACCGAGATTATAACAGCCGTGGCAATTGGTATCGGGCTGGCTGCCAGCACCGGCTTCAGGGTCTTCGTCCCGATGCTCGTTGCCGCCGTTGCGGCAAAGGCAGGTTTCCTGCCACTGAATGAGAGTTTCATGTGGCTTGCATCATGGAC
>CALMRD010000361.1 GCA_937871625.1 uncultured Bacteroidales bacterium
AAGTCTACCTTCTCCTTTTCAGCCGTCTCCAGTATCTTCTCCGCAGGCACCATCACTCCCAGGTCTATCACCTCGTAGTTATTGCACGAGAGTATCACTCCCACGATATTTTTCCCGATGTCATGCACATCGCCCTTGACCGTTGCCAGCAGCACCTTGCCCGCCGATGAGGCCTCACCGCTCTTCATCTCCGCCTCTATGTAGGGTGTCAGCCGTGCCACAGCCTTCTTCATCACCCTGGCACTCTTGACCACCTGCGGCAGGAACATGCGTCCCGACCCGAACAGGTCGCCCACCTCGTTCATGCCATCCATCAGCGGACCCTCTATCACCCTCAGCGCCCTCTCGTACTGCGGGCGAGCCTCCTCAATGTCCTCCTCAATGAAGGTGTCGATGCCGTTTACCAGTGCATGCTTTATGCGGCTCACCACACCGGCCTCCCGCCACTCCAGTCGTTTTGTGCTCTCCTCCTGCTTCTCCTCCTTCATTCCCGAAGCATACTGCAGCAGCCTGTCAGTGGCATCCTTCCTGCGGTTAAGCACCACATCCTCTGTCAGCTGCAGCAGGTCAGGCTCTACGGAGGTGTATACCTGAAGCAGGCCGGGATTGACGATCCCCATGTCCATCCCAGCCTTGATGGCGTGATAGAGGAAGACGGAGTGCATCGCCTCCCTCACCGGGTTATTGCCACGGAAGGAGAAGGAGAGGTTGCTCACCCCGCCACTCACCCTGGCATACGGCAGATTGGCCTTGATATATTCCGTGCACCTGATGTAATCGACGGCGTAGTTATTGTGCTCCTCTATGCCAGTGGCTATGGCCAGTATGTTCGGGTCAATGAAGATATCTTCCGGAGGGAAGCCTATCCCTTCCGTCAGCAGCCGGTACGACCTGTCAGCCACCTCCTTTCTTCTCCCGAAAGTGTCAGCCTGTCCGCGCTCATCGAAGAGCATGACCACGGCAGCAGCACCGTAGCGCCGCACCAGTCGTGCCTTCTTCAGGAAATCCTCTTCGCCCTCCTTCAGGCTGATGGAGTTGACCACCGGCTTACCCTGTATGCACTGCAGCCCGGCCTCCAGCACCTCCCACTTCGAGGAGTCGACCATGATTGGCAGTTTGGCTATGTCAGGCTCACTCATAAGCAGGTTGATGAAGCGGGTTATCGCCGCAACACCGTCGATCATGGCATCGTCCATGCAGATGTCAATAACCTGGGCACCGCCCTCCACCTGGTCGCGTGCCACATCCAGAGCTGCCTGGAAGTTACCCTCGCGTATCAGCCTTGCAAATTTTATCGAGCCGGCAACATTGGTACGCTCACCTATGTTGATGAAGTTGGTGTCGGGACGGATCACCAGCGGCTCCAGTCCCGCCAGCGCCGTTATGTGTTTCCTTTCCGGAACGGTTCGCGGCTTCTGCCCGCCAGCCAGCGAGGCTATCACGCGTATATGGTCAGGGGTGGTTCCGCAGCAGCCTCCGATGATGTTCACCCAGCCGTTCTGCAGAAAACTCCTGATGATGTTGCCCATATAATCGGGCGACTGGTCGTACTCCGCAAACTGGTTTGGCAGCCCGGCGTTGGGATGTGCAGAGACGAAGAAGGGTGCCTTTGCCGACATCTCCTCCAGAAAGGGTCTGAGCTGCTCGGCTCCCAGGGCGCAGTTGAGACCTATGCTCAGCAGCGGGTAGTGCGACATGGTTATCAGGAACGCCTCGAGGGTCTGTCCCGTCAGCGTGCGACCGCTGGCATCGGTGATGGTGCCGGAGACCATGACGGGAATCTCAGCCCCCGTCGCTTCCAGCACGCCGCTGATGGCAAAGAGCGCCGCCTTGGCATTGAGGCCGTCGAATACCGTCTCCACCAGTATAATGTCAACCCCGCCGTCTATGAGTCCTCTCACCTGCTCTCCGTAAGCTTCCGCCAGGTCTGCAAAGGTGACAGTGCGGACACCCGGATCGTTCACGTCGGGCGACATGGAGGCAGTGCGGTTGGTGGGGCCCACTGATCCTGCCACCCACACCTCCCTGCCTGTCCGGCCGGCATACTGCTCTGCAGCCTCCCGTGCCAGGTTGGCGGCGGCAACGTTGATGGAATGGACACAATCCTCAAGGCCATAGTCGGCCTGCGAGATCCTGCTGGCGTTGAAGGTGTTGGTACTGATGATGTCAGCGCCGGCCTCCAGGTATTCGAGATGGATGTTGCGTATGATGTCTGGCTGCGTGATGCTGAGCAGGTCGTTGTTACCCTTCAGCGGCTGAGGGTGTGACACAAACTGCTGCCCGCGGTACTGCTCCTCGGTAAGCCGGTGGCGCTGTATCATCGTGCCCATGGCCCCGTCGAGGACCAGTATCCTCTCACCGAGGACCTCTTTGATATCCCGTTTCAAATCTCTGCTGTTTTGATCTGCAAAAGTACTTCAGGAAGCCTTAAAATCAAAACATAAGCTGAACGATCATTTTCGCCCGGCAATTCTGTTCCATATCTGTGCTGCTGCGGCTGCGATGCTCCCTGCCAGGTATGGAAAACGGCGGGGCGGAACCGGTATTGCATCTCCCTCTGCTGTCACAAGTGTGACGTAGCCTGCTATATCTGCAGAACTGATCCACGGATCAGCACTCAGGGAGGTGTCCCCGCGTGTCCTGATATGATCCGCGGAACCGTCATTTCCGATATGATCCGCGGGCCTGTCTCTCCTTGCCTGATCCTCAGACCCTGATGTCACACTGATATCAGCGGACCCTCCTCTCCTGACATCAGTGACGCGGTGTATCACGAAACCGCCGTCGCGCCGCAGGGCCACCACACTCCCTCTGCCCGGTGTGGTCTCCTCCTCCGGGGGTGATATCCTCACCCTGTCACCGGGCCTTATCGCCGGCCACATGCTGTAGCCCCCGGCGGTGATGGTAACCGCATGTCCCTCGTCAAGCATCTCCGACATAGCCCTGGTGGCAAGTCTCTTTTCTTCCGTGTCCCGCAGCAGCAGGTAATCGCGTATTCTGCCGTCAGGAAGAAATGAGAGCCTGCTCACCGGCACCGAAGCCACGATGTCATCAGCCGCTGCCGCCAGTCGCGCTGCCGCCTCACCGTCCCAGTTCTGCTGTATGCAGTTTGACAGTATCATTGCCACCGCTTGCGCCCCGGCTAACGGCTCCGCCACATTGGATGCACCGTGCCTGATGACCCACAGATGATCGAGAGTAGCAGTACGGGGCTCATCATTCCGGTAGACAGGGGTGCTATGCATCACCCACCCGGTTACATCACGGCGCAACACCAGCCTGTCGTCGTGAATGACCCTGTCACGTGCCCTGTCAAATATCCCTGCCAGGGTTGTCTTGCCGCTGCCGGAGCGCCCGGTGAAGAGCCAGCCCCTGCCGCCGGCAACAACCCCCGAGCCATGGATAATGATATCCCCTGACCGTGAGAAGAGGAAGTAAAGAAGCAGTCCGTCAAGCGGCCAGGGAAGGGGATTTACTGAAATGGCTGAATCTCTTGCAGAGGACAAATCCCGGACTTTGCCGTCAGAAGTTTTTTCCTGATGTTGGCCGGGCGTTCCACCGGAAACAGATCCTTGACGGGACAAGCCCTCACCGGCAAAGATCCTCCACCGCATTTTGCCGTGAGGCATCTCCAGGAGAGCTCTCCTCTCCGGATCTTTCAGAAACACCCTCGCTCGGACAGCCTCATCATCCCTGAATACCTCCCAGAATGGTTCCCCCGAGTTCATCACTCCCCCGGGAACCTCCTTCATCAGCTGAGCATCAAATACCTTTACCGCCCCGG
The DNA here is from genome assembly GCA_937871625.1 of uncultured Bacteroidales bacterium. Classification (GTDB taxonomy): domain Bacteria; phylum Bacteroidota; class Bacteroidia; order Bacteroidales; family VadinHA17; genus SR-FBR-E99. Next base: position 3,785 of record CALMRD010000361.1, read on the forward strand.
CAGGTATCTCCGCCGCACCCGGTTCAACATCCACAACCAGATCAGGCTCAGTTTCAGCAGGCATGAATGGAATGGCCGCATTAACGATCCCTGGGTCTGCATCGGCAAGGATGCCCATAGAAGTCTCAATAAACATGTAAGGCCTGACATCAGAGGGCACCGCAAAGGCTCTGAACCGCTCATCAGGCTCCATCGGGACTCCATCCCCCGACTGCAGGCGGATCCTCCTCCCGGCTATGACGAGATCAACGGTCACGGCTCACGGAACTGAAGAAATTCCTGCACCTCCCTGAAAAAATCCAGCGCATCCTTTTCAGCAATATCCCTCCCAACATCGAACTCTTCGACCACTTTTGACGTTATATCACCAACGGACAGCTCTCCGTCAATCAGTTCCCAGATAAAAGCCCCGGTCTCGGTCAGCCTGTAAAGCGAATCCATGTCGGCAATGTTGTCTGTCAGGGGAATCAACAGAAATTCGTCGTTGATCCTTCGGAAAACCACTGCAGGTGAATGCGACGGTATTGATGAGAGTGATATCATAAAACATATTATCAACTCAAACTTACATAAAAACGTCTGATTATAGTCAGGCAACTGCATAACAGGGCAGTTACCCCGATAATCAGAGGAAAGATAGTTTAATTCAACCTATCTTTGAAAAAGTAAAATCAATCATTAGATGGCAAGAAAAAAACAGGAAAAAAAACCCGGCATCGATCAGAAGAAACTGATAGAGATGATCACCAGGGTTATGGCAAAGAACCCCAGGCAACCCCTTAACTACAAGCAGATAGCAGCGAGGCTGCATTTTTCTGAGAAGGAAGAGAAGCGAGCCCTCTCGGAGGCTCTCCTGAAAATGAAGAAGGATGGGTTGTCGGAGGAGAGAAACCACGGCAAATATATACTCAGGGCTGTCGGAGGCTATATCACCGGCACCGTTGACCTCACCAAGTTCGGTTATGGCTTCGTGATATCCGATGAGATGGAGGATGATGTCTTTATTGCAGCCCGCAACCTCAATACCGCCCTGCATGGCGACCAGGTCAAGGTGCTGCTCTATGCCCGGCACAAGGGCAAGAGGGCCGAGGGAGAGGTGACGGAGATCATCAGCCGCTCACGCGCCACATTTGTGGGCACAATAGAACTTACAAAACAGTTCGCCTTCCTCATCCCTGACAACAAGAACATGCCCTTCGACCTCTTCATCCCTCTCGCCAAACTCAACGGGGCAAAGCAGGGGCAGAAGGCGGTGGCACGTATGGTGGAGTGGGACCAGCGGTCGCGCAACCCCATGGGCGAGATAATAGAGGTACTCGGCAATCCGGGAGAGAATGACACCGAGATGCACGCCATCCTCGCCGAGTTCGGCCTTCCCAACAGGTTCGAACCTGAGATCGAGGCCGCCGCAGAGAAGATACCGGCAGAGATCACCCGGGAGGAGATTGCCGCACGGCGCGACTTCCGCGATGTGCCTACATTCACCATCGACCCGGAAGATGCCAAGGACTTTGACGATGCCCTGTCACTGAGGAAACTGCCCGACGGCAATATGGAGGTGGGAGTGCATATTGCTGATGTGACCCACTATGTCAAACCGGGGAGTGCATTGGAGAAGGTGGCACAGGAGAGAGCCACATCGGTATATCTTGTAGACCGTACCATCCCGATGCTGCCCGAGAGAATATCAAACCATATATGCTCGCTTAACCCCTTCGAGGATAAGCTCACCTACTCTGCCGTATTTGTGCTCGACAGCAAGGCAACAGTCGTCAGTGAGTGGTTCGGGCGGACGGTGATACGCTCCGACATGCGCTTCTCCTATGCCGAAGCCCAGAAGGTGATTGACACCGGCGACGGGGAGATGAAGGAACAGCTTCTCACCCTCCACAACCTGGCACAGATGCTTCGCAGCAGACGATTTGCCTCAGGATCATTTGCCTTCGAGAGACTCGAGGTCAAGTTCAACCTGAGCGAAAAGGGAGTACCCCTCGGCATCCTCTTCCGCGAGTTCGGCACCTCAAACCAGCTTATCGAGGAGTTCATGCTGCTGGCAAACAAAAGGGTGGCGGAATATGTGGGCAAGAAACTAAAGGGAAAGACCTTTGTCTACCGTATCCACGACAAGCCCAATCCTGAAAAACTGAGCTCATTTGGCTATTTCATCAAGAGATTTGGATATCAGCTTGACACCGAAAATGTAAAGGGCCTCCCGGCTGCCATGAACAAGCTGATGGATGATGTATCCGGCAAGAAGGAGCAGAACATCATCGAGACCCTTGCCCTGCGATCCATGGCCAAGGCTGTCTACTCAACAGACAATATCGGCCACTACGGTCTTGCCTTCAGCCACTATACCCACTTCACCTCTCCCATCCGCCGTTATCCAGATATGATGGTGCACCGTCTGCTTTCAAAATATCTTGAAAAACAGGCACCGCGTGATCCGGACAAGTATTCGAAGATGTGCGAGTACTCATCGAAGATGGAGCGTCTGGCTACCGATGCCGAGAGGGCATCAATCAAGTACAAGCAGGTGGAGTTCATGAGCGACAAGATCGGGAAGGTATTTGAAGGTGTCATCTCCGGTGTGACCGAATGGGGTATCTATGTCGAGATCATCGAGAACCAGTGTGAGGGGATGATAGCCATCAGGGAGCTGCAGGACGACTTCTTCGAATATGACGAAGAGAACTACAGTATCAGGGGCAGGCAAACCGGTAAGGTTTATATGCTTGGCGACAAGATCAGCGTGGAGGTTGCGAGGGCCGATCTGCAGAAGAGGCAGCTCGATTACAGGCTGGCAGAAACATCTGATTCTGACAAGGAGTAGTTGGGTTACCGGGTTGCCTGATCGCTCTCTATCAGCTCAAGCAGCTTATCCAGCGCCACGGCCTCCGGAATATTCCTGAATACAGCCTCGGTGCCGCGGTAGATGTGTACCTTGCCCTCCGCAGCCCCCACGTAGCCGTAGTCGGCGCCGGCCATCTCACCTGGTCCGTTGACCACGCATCCCATAACTGCGATCTTCATGCCTGTCAGGTGCGACGTGGCAGCCTTGACCTTTCTCACCGCCTCCTGAAGGTTGAATTTGGTACGTCCGCAGGTGGGACATGAGATATACCTCGTGCGTGTGATACGTGCCTCCGTGGCCTGCAGTATGGAAAAAGCCAGCCTCCTCAGGGTCTCGCCCTGCACTGCACCGCTGTTTGTTATGCAGAGTCCCGCCGGGTGCCTTGCAATGAAGAAGCGCCCCAGCAGCGCGGCAGACTCAATAGCAAGATCTTCGGGATCATCTTTACTGAAGACCGGGTTTAGCAGCCTGTCATATGCATCACCGCCCGTCACGGCCACCAGCTGATCTGCAGCCACGGTCAAAGCTTCACCCTCAAAAAGGGCTCCGGACTCATCCGTGAAACGCACCTGATCACCACGGATCCCTTCTGTACCGGCATCATAAACCTGCGGCAGCCACGGATCACCCGAGGGCCTTCGCTCCAGCGG
>CALMRD010000362.1 GCA_937871625.1 uncultured Bacteroidales bacterium
GGCAGGCGGGGACTCCCCAGACTGTCGTTGTACACCTCCGTCAGCCGCTGCAACTCCTCTATCACCTCCTGATGGTCACGGCGGAAGGCCAGCATCAGCGAGCTCTCTTCAGAGCCTTTGATAAGATTTGGTGACGATAGCTCACTGCGTTTTGCCTCAACGGTTATCCTGTCACCCGGAGCGGCCAGCAGGGTCAGGAAGTCATCACTGCCCATGCTGAGCATATAAAATGCCGGCCAGGGGTTTTTATGACGGAAGCTGAATCCTCCATCCTGATCCGGCCTCACCGAATCAACCGGCTCGAGAAGACCCGGTCTTACCTGTCTCAGCAGGATGTATTCATCATCGCCGGCATCTTTCACGGTGCCGTTGACGGTGAAGCCATCACTGACGCAGCCGCTCGTAACAGCAAGCATGGCCACAGAAACCGTCGTAATTACAGACTGCCGGAGGCTATATATAATACAAAACAGTCTTTTTCCTTTTCTGCCGTTAAAATATTTCATCTTGATCGAACTTTTTAGACTCACACTGGTTCAGTAATCAGACTGCAAAGATATCTTTTTTTGAGAGCCTTAAGAGGTGACGGCCGGGTCTCCTGACGCTTAATAAATCTGATTTTTTTGCTTTTCTTTGCACTTGATTTTTATTAGTGTTATATTAATAGAGTTATTTTCTGATTTTTTCTGGACTTAAACGGAACTCCTTGAACTATGGGATACATTAAATTTGACAAAGCTCATGTAGTTAATCTTGAGTATTCCCTGAGTCGTGAGATATTGCGAACCAACAGGGCCGGCAGCTATTCCTCCACCACCATTGTCGGTTGCAACACAAGAAAATATCACGGACTGCTTGTCTGTCCCGTTGATGAACTCGGTGGCGAGAGGCATGTTCTTCTGTCTGGTCTTGATGCCACTGTGGTCAGCAACGGCCAGAGCTTCAATACGGGCATCCGCAAGTATCACGGTGATTATTACAGTCCCAAGGGCCACAAGTATATTGAAGACTTTGACATACAGGATATCCCCGGCATGACCTACAGGGTGGGGAATGTTTTCATGAAGCAGGAGCGTCTGCTCGTTCATTATGAAGAGCAGTTGTTGATCAGGTTCACCATCATTGACACGGATGAGCCTGTCAGGATTCAGCTCAGGCCATTTCTTGCATTCAGGAATGTGCATCAGCTGACTCATGCCAACATGTGGGCAAACACCCGTGTTGAGGAGATTTCCGGCGGCATCAGGACACGCATGTATGACGGGTTTCCCTGGCTCAACATGCAGCTCTCCTGCAAATCGGAGTTTGTTCCCGTTCCCGACTGGCATCTGGGGGTTGAATATGTGGAGGAGCAGAAGCGGGGATATGATTTCTCGGAGGATCTTTTTGTTCCGGGTTTCTTTGAGTTTACAGCAGCAAAGGGAGATGTGATAGTCTTTTCAGCTTCGACCCGGGAAGAGAAACCTTCCGGATTCAAGGCCAAGTTTACCAGGACGGTCTCATCAAAGATACCACGCAGCGACTTCTCCAACTCACTGCGCAATGCTGCGCAGCAGTTTATAGAGAAGAGGGGTGAGGACACTACGCTGGTGGCCGGATACCCCTGGTTCGGGTCATGGGGTCGTGACACCTTCATCTCATTGCCCGGCATCGCCCTGGCGCGCAGGCAGGAGGACCTTTACGCTGCCGTCCTTGACACCCAGGTGAGGCGTATGAAGGGTGGTCTCTTTCCCAATATGGGCGAAGCCGACAATCCTGCCTTCAACAGTGTTGACGCTCCTCTGTGGTTCTTCCAGGCTCTCTACAGCTACGGGCTGGAAGCCAGTGAGGCGTGGAAGAGGTATGGTCCTGCAATGAAGGCCGTGCTTGGCGCATACCGCGACGGTACCTCGTTCGGGATACACATGAGGGATAACGGGCTTATCTACGCCGATGCACCCGGCAAGGCCCTCACCTGGATGGATGCTATCGTCAACGGGGTGCCGGTAACGCCTCGCAGCGGCTATGCCGTGGAGATCAATGCCCTGTGGTACAATGCAGTATGTTTTGCTCTCGACACTGCACGCGGTGCCAGGGACAGGACATTCGTAAAGGAGTGGGAGAAGATGCCCGGGCTTATCGCAAGATCGTTTACGGAGCTCTTCTGGGATGAGGAGCTGGGTTACCTGGCCGACTACGTCAGTGACCCTGAAAGGCGGAACATGCAGGTCAGGCCCAACATGGTGATCGCAACATCATTGCCTTACACGATGCTGTCAAAGGAGCAGATGAAGAGCATACTGGATATTGCCAACAGGGTGCTTGTCACGCCGCGCGGACTGCGTACCCTCTCTCCTGCTGAGGAGGGTTACCAGGGTATCTACTGCGGCAACCAGGAGAACAGGGACAACGCCTATCACCAGGGCACAGTATGGCCATGGCTCGTGGGTCCGTTCTGCGAGGGATGGCTGAGGGTCTACGGCGAGGGAGGAGTCTCGCGCGTGAGAAAACTGATAATGGGATTTGAGGAAGCACTTACTGAGGCGGGGATCTCAACCATATCTGAGATTTATGACGGTGACCCGCCTCACGAACCGAGGGGGGCAATATCACAGGCCTGGAGTGTGGCTGAAGTGCTGCGCATATACACTCTTCTGGAGACGAAATACAAAGAAAAACTATAATGATATGCGTGTCCTGATGTTTGGATGGGAGTTCCCCCCTCATATTGCAGGCGGATTGGGGACTGCCAGTTACGGTCTCACCCGCGGTCTTGCATCACAGAAGGATGTGGATGTGATCTTCGTAGTTCCCAAAGCTTACGGCGATGAAGATCAGAGCATAGTGAGCCTTATAGGTGCCAACACCGTTTCCGTGGCCTTCAAGAAGGTGAAGTACCGCTATTTTATGAAGCCCGTGGAAAAGATAGAGGTATTCTCCAGGCTGGTGCCATACACTGACCCTGAAGATTTCTGGAAGATGACCAGGGGTGAGGTTGCCGATACAGACCTTCTCGTGAGTACCAACAAGCAGGGGAAAGTCGACTTTTCAGGCACCTACGGAGCCAACCTGATGGATGAGATATACAAGTACTCGGTCGTTGCCCAGGTAATAGCCTCGGAACAGGAGTTTGACATCATCCATGCACACGACTGGCTTGCCTACCCGGCAGGCATAGCCGCCAAGGCCGTTTCAGGCAAGCCCCTGGTGATACACGTTCATGCCACCGACTTCGACCGCAGCGGAGGAAATGTCAACCCTGTGGTCTTCAAGATGGAGAAGGAGGGAATGGATGCTGCCGACAAGATTATTACCGTAAGCAATCTCACCCGTGAGATAGTGATCAATAACTATGACATAGACCCTGATAAGGTGGAGACGGTATATAACGCCGTTGAGCCACTGCATGCCTCAGAGCTTGACATCCCCGCCAGGGCCTATGATGACAAGATCGTTACCTTCCTTGGACGTATCACCCTGCAGAAGGGGCCCGAGTATTTCATTGAGGCAGCGAGGATGGTCCTGGCACGCATGCCCAACGTGAGGTTCGTGATGGCCGGATCCGGTGACATGATGGAGCGGATGATGCGCCACGCCGCCAGCCTCCGTATCACTGACAGGTTTCACTTCACAGGATTCCTCCGCGGCAATGATGTATTCACGATGCTCAGAATGAGTGATGTCTATGTCATGCCCTCAGTGTCAGAGCCCTTCGGCATCTCACCACTGGAAGCCATGCAGTCGAACGTCCCTGTCATCATAAGCAAGCAGAGTGGTGTGGCCGAGCTGCTCACCCATGCTGTTAAGGTCGATTTCTGGGATATAGAGGCCATGGCTGATGCCATTTACGGAATTCTGACCTACCCGGCCCTCTCCAGGATGTTCATCATGAACGGCAAGGAGGAGGTTGACAAGCTGAAGTGGGAGAAGGCCGCAACACATGTGAAAGATATTTACACCAGCGTTTTGAAACAGACAAGCCAACAGATATGAGCACATCACAGAAAAAGGCAATCTGCCTCTACTTTCAGGTTCATCAGCCCTTCAGGCTCAGGCGTTATCGCTTCTTTGAGATGGGCCATGAACACTATTATTATGACGATTTCATGAATGAATCGATCCTTCGCAGGATCGCCTCCAACTGTTACCTGCCAACCAACTACCTGCTCCTGGATCTGATCAGGAAGCACAAGGGCAAGTTCAAGGTGACCTTCTCACTCACAGGCATCGTTATAGACCAGTTCAGGCTCTATGCACCGGAGGTGCTCGCCTCCTTCAGGGAGCTTGCCGAGACCGGCTGTGTTGAGTTTCTTGCCGAGACCAACTCGCACTCTCTTGCCTCACTGATGAACAGGGAGAGGTTCGAACTGCAGGTGAGGGTCCACCGTGAGAAGATAGCGGAGCATATTGGTTACCAGCCTACATCGATCAGGAACACCGAACTTATATACTCCGATGAAATAGGAAACTGGATGGCCGATATGGGCTATAAGGCTGTTGTAACGGAAGGGGCAAAGCATATCCTCGGATGGAAGTCGCCCAACTTTGTCTACTGCAACGCCGTCAACCCGAGACTGAAGGTGCTGCTTCGCAATTACACCCTCAGCGATGACATCGCCTTCCGCTTTTCCAACACTGCATGGTCAAGCTACCCGCTCACCGCGGATAAGTATGCTTCCTGGATCAAGGGACTGGCTCCCTCATCTGAGGTGGTTAATATCTTCATGGACTATGAGACCTTCGGAGAGCACCAGAAGAAGGAGACCGGCATCTTCGACTTCCTGAAGCATATGCCGGATGCCGTCATAAAGAAGACACCGTTCAAATTCATGACCGTTTCGGAGGTGGCTGACAATTATCAGCCGGTCTCGCTGCTGCATGTCCCGTCGCCTATCTCCTGGGCTGATGAGGAGCGTGACCTGACGGCATGGATGGGTAACGAACTGCAGACAGCTGCCGTAACCAAGTTATACAGCATGGCAGAGAGGGTGGCAGGCTGCAGCTCAGAGCAGCTGCAACGCGACTGGGTCTATCTGCAGTCCAGCGACCATTTTTATTATATGTCAACGAAATTCTTCTCCGACGGAGCGGTACACGCCTATTTCAATCCCTATGAAAATCCGTACCAGGCATTCATGAACTACATGAATATCCTGAGCGACTTTGAGATCAGGCTCAAGACCCTCTGCCCAGTTGATTATCATGACGAAGAGGTAAACCGTCTCTCGGAAACCATTCAATCCAGGGATCATATAATTACCGGGCTCCGGGAGAAACTGGCAAAGCTGGAAAAGAAGGCAGGCACTGCCAAAAAAAGAGCTGTCCCCAAACCAAAGGGAAAATCTGCCGCGGCGCCGGCAGCCGGGAAGAGCGTAGCTGCAAAAGCTGTTACCCCGGCAGCACGGAAGAAAGCCGGGACTGCCAACGCCGCTGTTAAACCGGCAGGGAAGAAGAGTGCCGCGGTGCCGGCAGCCGCCAAAGCCGCTGCAAAGACGGCCACAAGGAAAACGTCGGTCAAAAAGAGTGCTGCAAGGAAGAGTGTGGCGAAAAAAGGAGCGGGCAGCAAATAATCGTTGCATCTTTTAGCAATGAGTACCTGTCATACGCTTTTGCGTATTAACTGTTTTATAATCATATGGAAATGAAAGCTGATTTTTTGTTCGAAACGAGTTGGGAGGTGTGCAACAAGGTGGGAGGTATCTATACGGTCATCTCCACCAAGGCACTGAATGTAGCCAATGAGTTCGGCGACAACTATATTCTGATAGGGCCTGATGTATGGCGTGATGACAGTTCCAATCCGGAGTTCACTCCCGATGAGGGCATGTATCTTCCGTGGAAGGCGGTGGCAGCACAGGAGGGACTGAACGTGAAGACGGGACGCTGGAACATAAAAGGCAATCCCCGGGTGATGCTTATTGATTTTACTCCCTATTTCGGACAACAGAATGAGGTATTTGCACGCTTCTGGGAGACATACAAGCTTGACAGCATATCCGGACAATGGGATTATATTGAACCTGCGCTCTTTGGTTATGCCGCCGGCAAGGTCATAGAGAGCTTCACCACTTATTACCGTGAATATCCGAAGGTCGTTGCACAGTTCCATGAGTGGATGACAGGGATGGGGGTTCTCTACCTCGAAAAGAGTGCACCGTGGATCACCACCTCCTTCACAACTCATGCTACAGTCCTGGGGCGCAGCATAGCAGGCAACAACAGGAAACTTTACAGCCGGCTCAGGGAGTTCAGTCCCGAGCAGACAGCCCACGAGTTCAACGTCATCTCCAAGCAGTCGCTTGAGAGGATCAGTGCCCAGCAGGCTGATGTGTTCACCACCGTCAGTGAGATCACCGGGCGCGAATGTGAGGCCTTCCTCGGCAAGAAGCCCGACATAATCACTCCCAACGGGTTTGAGGATTCATTTGTGCCGGCCGCGGAGGAGTTCGATGAGGCACGCAAGGCAGCCAGGGACAAACTATTGTCAGTAGCCGGCGCTCTCCTCGGGGAGGAGCTGCCGGATGACACCCTGCTCATTTCCACCAGCGGCAGGTATGAGTACCGGAACAAGGGTATCGACCTCTTCCTCTCGTCGCTCGGGGAGATAAACCGCAAGGCTGACACGGAGAGACTATGCGTCGCCTTCATCCTGGTCCCGGCATATCACAAGGGACCGCGGCAGGATCTTCTCGCCGCAATGAACGACGGCACAAAGATCACCGACAGCGACAGGTACCTGACCCACGGACTGCATTATGTGCATGATGATCCGGTGATAAAGCAGCTTGGAAGTGAGAATATTCACAACAGCCCCGGGGAGAAGGTGAAGGTCATCTTCGTACCCTCCTACCTCAACGGTAATGACGGTATTTTTAACATGCCCTACTATGACCTCCTTATAGGGTTTGACCTGACACTCTATCCTTCATACTATGAGCCCTGGGGTTACACTCCCCTGGAGAGTCTCATGTTCCGGATACCTACCGTGACAACCAACCTGTCAGGGTTCGGCATGTGGATAAACACCTATTTTGAGAAGCCCGGTGACGGCTGCCTGGTACTCGACCGTACCGATGACAATGAGTCAGAGGTTATCAAAGGCATGGAGAAGTTCATCCGCCGCTTCCTGCTGCTGAGTCCTGCAGACACCCTGGCGGCCCGGGATAAAGCATGGGAGATATCCAGGATAGCCAACTGGAACACCCTCTTCAGATATTACACCGATGCCTACAGGATGGCAATGGAAGGGAGCAGCGAGCGCCGCGAACAGCCGAGGGAGTATGCACGTATCCTCG
>CALMRD010000363.1 GCA_937871625.1 uncultured Bacteroidales bacterium
CAGAAGTCTATGAAGCAGGCCAAGAAGGCAACCAAGAACAATGGTGCTGCCAAGAATGTAAGGACCAACCGTCCGGCCACCGTCAAGGGTACCGGCGCTGGTCGCAAGTAATCAATAATATAAGGCTGAGAAAAAAACCGGTAGAGAGATCTGCCGGTTTTTTTATTGTAAAAGACCCATCAGAAGTCCCATGACGCAATGCCCTTGCAACAATCCCTGACTGTTATGACAAGGGAGGCCCTGCCATAAAGCCCTTCTACAGTAAATCCCTCTGCGAGAATCAGATATTCGCCCGGTTCATCGGATGCATAAAACTCTGCCGTGGCTTCTCCGTTCTTGTCTGTACGTAAGTCAGGATCCCAGTATAGGGTGTTACGGCAGTCAGGAATGCGGCTGCTCTTTTGATCTTCAGTGAGATATTCGGGCGAGTAAAAATCTGATCCGGGCAAAGGAGCATCAAATTCCTGCCTGAAACCTGGTATTTCCAGGCGAGTTGCACTCAGGTCGCCTTTGTTGGTGGTGATGTCAATGATGCCGTCAAGGCACATGTCAGTGATGAAGTACCGGGAATTTACGATCTTTATTCGTTCAATCCCGGTATTTGGAATAGCTAGTACCCCAACATGATCACGTAACGGTATTCCGTCAACAAGCATAAAAGGGTCCTGAAGGTACACCTCATCAGGAACGTTATTGAGCAAAGTGATTCTTTTGTGCCCCGACATTGTTCTGACCGGAGCCCAGGGCAACAGTTCCTTAAATACTTCCTCCAATGAGGTCAACTCAATAAAGTTGGCCAGTAAAATTTCATGATCGGGATCGCCATAGAAGGTCAGATCCGGTTGCTGTGACCTGTGATCCACTGCCAACTCTGGTTTCTTGTAGAACAGAGCCTGCAACTGCATACTAATGATTGCACTATTTATTTCATCCAGCCTGGATGTATCGATAAAATATCTCTCAGGCAGATATTTCTCAAATGCTTCAGGGAAAGGATTGACGAGCTCTATATAATAATCCTGAAGATCCGGATCAAATGGCTGGATAAATACCTCCTGCTTCCCTGATTTGTCAACGATGAAATTAAAAACCCCATTTTCGTCACTCTTGGCAAAATAACAACTTGCTGTTTTACCTACGAAAGAAAGCATCATATTCTCTGCAGCAAGAGGTTCACCGGTTATGGTACTGCAGATGGTGCCGCTGACTATATGACCTTCAGGTTCAGGAAGAAATTGCAGTCTCTCTGCCGGCTTCATAATGTGCATTAAATCAGATGACTCATCCTGTGAAAGTATCTTTTTCAGAGAACCTTCACGGGTCAGGCTGTCATATGCGAAAGACTTAAAAACAGAGATCACGAGGTCACTCCCCGATGGTATCCCCTCGTTGTTAATGGTATTTATTGTAACTGAGACTTTTTCCCTGGGTTGCAGAATTGTCTTGTCAGCCTCTATGGTAAAGTTAGCTGAGGGTTTGCATCGCAATGCCGGTTCTTGCCCGCTGACAATTCCTGTTCTGGCCGTATCTGATGACGACGGATCCGCATCACCTGAAAGTTTGCTGTCAGGGATCCTTGTATACCTGGCCTTAATGAATGGATTAATGACTTTAATTGTTTTCGTGGCATAATTTTCCTGAGGGAAATTCCTCATCCAATGTGTGCAGGTGCTGATCATATAGCATCCCGTCTGTAATGTGTCAGGGATCAGAAACTCTCCAGAGCCTGAGGAGCCTGTCAGCCATATCTTGATCTGCACCAAAGGTGTGGATGTGTGGTCAAGAAGGCTCAGGTAGGCAACCTTGCTTATTGCTGAGGGTTTATTTGTTTCTCTATTCAGGCAGAAAGCTTTGAGATATACTTTTTCTCCGGAGATGTACAAATCGCGGTCTGTGACGAGGTATAGCTTCTCGTCCGGATCACCGACGTATGAAATGTTATTCAGTCTCTGCTGACTCAGAGCAAATGGACCGAATAATGATATGGCAGCTGTCAGCCATAAAAAGTGGAAATAGATTTGAGCCGGGTGTTTCATTCGAATATTATATCAATATTTTTTGACCGAACCGGACCTGCATGAATTTATCAATCAACTCCTTTGGGGACTGTTGCAAATGAAAGTTGTATAAGCTCATCACAATACATAAGTTTGCTCATATCAGTCGGTGTCAACCCAGAAATCGGGCTTTAAAAGATTTCCTGTAACACGGCAGTCAGCGCAACGCGGGGTGTTAAATACTAGTGCAATCAGATGCATTTCATCATTATAGACAGGGGCAGTGAAAACGTATTTCAGGATCCTGGTGTAGAGATCATAGATATCATCAAAGGTTAAAATCCCCTCGGGTTCCACGATCATCCATTTACACCCGTAATCATAAGAGGGGAGGCCAAGCTCCTGGAGATCATCTACGTCAATATAAAACGAAGAACTTCTGACAGCTGCCACCCTGAAATATCCAAGGACCTGATCTTCAGGCGTCTCGCTGTTATGCAGATTACTGAAGAGCTGAAAGGGCTGCCTGTGGAAAATGTCGCCTCCGGCCTCGTTAATCTGTTTGAGAAGATCCCAGAAGATGTATTCCTCTTCCGTAATTGCAAATTGGCTGACCTTGATATAATACCTGATAGTAATGCGGTCAGATAAGTCAGACGCAATAAAGGTCATGGGTTTTTTTTCAAAAGAATGATTAGGGTCAGCATCCTTATTTTCGATTATTATGTCATCAGATACATGATGATTCCAGCAGATAACATTTTCGACCTCTTGCGGGTCAATTCTCT
>CALMRD010000364.1 GCA_937871625.1 uncultured Bacteroidales bacterium
GCGGCTGAAGACGAGTTGCTGAAGCCTGAAAGCCCTGAAGCTGTCATCCGAAATTTTGTTCATTTCCTCCTCATCAATGATACCCATATAATTCATCCAGGCAGGGTTTGTTGCCAGCCTGCCGAAATAGTTGGCGATGGCTTCGGTGGTGAATGTGTGGGCTGCATCGCGGAGGGTGAACGGCAGCGACATATCATTATAGTACGAGTATACGCCGTGTCCCAGTTCATGAAGAATGGTATTCATCCAGTTTGCATCAGGCTTGATGTTGTCAAGCGTGCGAACGTCGCCGGCCCGGTCAATATCAATTGAGAACGCATGCTGGTTCTTCCCGGGTTTCTCATAAAGGTCACTCTTTGCCAGGATGGCATCAACCGGCAGGCCAAGGTCTGCATAGAATTCAGATGCCAGCCTGACCGGATCCTGATTCGCATAATAGCTGTCGAAGTCAACCGGGTAGATCTCCGGAGCCTCCTGAAAGTACCTGTTCTGGTAATGCCATGGCTGCAGCTGGCCGGGATCCAACTTGTAATGTTCGGCAAAATAGGCGTCGATATCGCCCTTCAGCTTTGCAAAGTTATCACGCGTCAGGCTGTCGAGTTCATCAAAGAGCCTTGTAATCTCTTCAGGATCCTGTCCTGACAGCTTCAGACTCATCTGATGATAGTTGTCAAACCCGAGCTGACGGGCTATCTTGTTGCGGTGCCTGACAAGCATGAGGATTTCATCTGCCACTACAGGCCCAATCATCTTATGTCCCTCCCAGGCTGCCTGCAGCTCTGTGCTGCTGGTTGAGCTCCGCAGGATATTCTCTATATCATTGTCACTGAGCTGCTTTCCGTTGACCGTTGCCCTGAAGGTGTTGTATTTCTTTGTTATCTCTGTCTCCATCTTCACCTGTTCGGAGATCAGGCTGGTGTCAATCTGTCCCTGAAGGTACTGGTTATAAAGGATATCCAGCTGGCGGGCAAGGAATGGTTCTTTCACCATCCCGGACTCTTTCAGCTCCTTCAGTTCAGTAAAGGCATCCTTGTCTGTATAGAAACTGATGAATTCAATTGAGGCCTTCTCCCGGTGCGCCCAGGCTTCATCAGTGCCTGTAATATTGGCTTCCCAGTCTGCCAGGGTGTACTCCCTGTAAAGTGGAATTATCTTAGTCTCATAAGAGCTTATAAACCTGCTCATTCTGCTTTCCATTTTTTCCTGTTTTGATGTGCATGACCAGAGGATGGTCATAAGTACCGTAAAAAAGATAATCGTTCTTTTCATTTGAATCTGTTTGAGTTTTGCTAAGGTAAAAAAATCGTTGCATAAAAAAGAAGTCCTGTACCATGGATATAACAAATAAGGCTTCCCGAAGAAAGCCTCATCATATATCAGCCGAATTATCGGCTCCGGATTCAATTTCTATTTCCCGGACTTCCGGGCTTTATTACGCCTGATCTTTTCAAACAGGTTTGCTACAACATCATCAGAGGGTTGATCCTCCATGTCAGGAAGCAAAACGCTAAGGGCCGAATCAATGCCAAAGGCATCAGCTATCAGGTCAGAAGGTGTATTTGTAACCTCGAAATAAGAAAGTAAGAGGGTAGAATTCTTATCCATAGGCGTTTTTGTTCTCATAAAAGAGAAACGCCACGCATAATCAAAAATTGTATCAGCTGAGTGAAAGGGTGATATTTTTTTCCACCATTATCTTACGCATGTTGATAAGTGCATAACGCATCCTGCCCAGGGCAGTATTGATGCTTACACCAGTCATGTCGGCAATCTCCTTGAAGCTCATCCCGGCATAATGCCTCATGATGACCACCTCACGCTGGTCTTCCGGCAGTCCGTTTATCAGGCTCCTGACGTCACGCATCACCTGCCGGCGAACGATAACATCCTCAACATTGTCATCCGACAGCTTGCGGGAATTAAGCAGGTCTGCCTCGTAATCATCATTAAGGACTATCCCCATCTGTTTCTCGTGTCTGAAGTGGTCAATGATCAGATTATGAGCTATACGCATTACCCACGATATAAACCTTCCGTCATCCTGGTACCGGCCGGCGCGGATTGACTGTACCACCTTCAGGAAAGTATCCTGGAAGACGTCGTCGGCCAGATCGCGGTTGCGAATGTAAAGGCTGATATAAGAATAGACTTTGCTTTTGTGGCGCAGGATAAGCAGCTCTATGCTTCTTTCATTACCGTCTACGTAGCTCTTAATAAGCTCATAATCGGTCATTTTGCTCTTCATAACTAACTCTTTTGGTTCGTGAGTACAGTTATACGATAGGCGGCCCTCCTTTGTTTCGTTTGTGTTTTTTACTGTTGGGTTATACGATTGTCTTCCCTTATTGTTTCATTCGTATATATATAATACTGACTGCAATGGTCGAATGGAACCTGAAAAAAAATTTATTTCCCTATCCCTTCTTTAATGGTTGTTCCAGCAGGTTTCATATATACTCAGGACAAAGAAAACAAATTTTAATCAATCCAAAATCACTAATTTTGGCTTTTTCACCAACGGAGAGAGCATGAAGGGTAATATCGAAATCAAGGGAGCGAGAGTGCATAACCTTAAGGATATAACCCTGACGATCCCTCGCGACAGTCTGATAGTTATTACCGGGGTATCAGGATCCGGCAAGTCTTCACTTGCCTTTGATACCATCTATGCCGAAGGTCAGAGGAGATATGTGGAGAGTCTCTCCTCATATGCGAGGCAGTTCCTCGGGCGCATGAACAAGCCTGATGTCGATTTCATCAACGGGATACCTCCCGCCATTGCCATCGAGCAGAAGGTCAACACCCGTAATCCCAGGTCAACAGTCGGCACCAGCACCGAGATTCATGATTATCTCAGGCTGCTCTGGGCGCGTGTCGGGCACACCATCTCTCCCATCTCAGGCAGGGAGGTCAGGAAATATACCGTTGATGACGTGGTCAATTATCTTGCAGCATTGCCGGCGGGAAGCCGCATTGTGCTTACTGCTCCTCTTGATGTCCCGGAAAACGTCGATCCCCGGGAATTTATCAGCTTCCTGGTGAAGGAGGGATACAACCGCATCAGTACCGAAAAGGGTCTTATAAGGCTTGATGATGAGGATGCTGCACTCCTTATCGCTAAAATGCCCCGGCTTGACCTGATAATAGACAGGTTCCCGACAGGACACAGCGCGGAAGAGCTGAGCCGGGCTGCAGACTCAATCCAGACGGCATTTCTCACAGGGAGGGGCCATATCACTCTTACAGTGACTGATGAAGAGACAACACAGACAATAAGTTTCTCGGATAAATTCGAGGAGGATGGTATCACCTTCGAACAACCGACCGAACATCTTTTCAGCTTCAACTCACCCATTGGCGCCTGCCCTGAGTGTGAGGGATACGGCAAGGTCATAGGCATCGACGAAAACCTTGTCATACCTGATGAGAATCTCTCGGTATATGATGATGCCATAGCCTGCTGGCGGGGAGAGACGATGAAACAATGGAAGGAGAGGCTGATATACAGTGCTGACAGGTTTGACTTCCCCATACATAAACCCTGGCACAGGCTCTCTCCTGAACAGAAGGCACTGGTATGGAGCGGTAACAGGTATTTCTTCGGCCTGAACCAGTTCTTTGAACATCTCGAGGAGAAGAAATACAAAATACAGTACAGGGTCATGCTCAGCCGCTACAGGGGTAAACGCACCTGTCCGTCCTGCGGTGGAAACAGGCTGCGCAAGGAGGCCGCCTGGGTTAAGGTCGGCGGCAGGTCCATTACGGAGATATCCGCCATGCCGGTTAGTGAGGCTCATGAGTTCTTTGAACACCTGACCCTCAACGGCGAGGAGAGAGAGATTGCGGGGCGTCTGCTGAAAGAGATACAACAGCGGCTGGGATTCCTCGTGAATGTGGGGCTCACCTACCTTACCCTCGACAGGCTATCAAATACGCTCTCAGGAGGCGAATCACAACGCATCAATCT
The DNA here is from genome assembly GCA_937871625.1 of uncultured Bacteroidales bacterium. GTDB lineage: Bacteria > Bacteroidota > Bacteroidia > Bacteroidales > VadinHA17 > SR-FBR-E99. The sequence goes on from CALMRD010000364.1 coordinate 3,968, forward strand.
GGCCACCTCACTGGGCAGCAGCCTGGTGGGATCACTATATATCCTTGATGAGCCCAGCATCGGACTCCATCCGCGCGATACCAACCTTCTTGTTAACGTGCTCGGGGAACTGCGCAACCTTGGCAATACGGTTATCGTGGTTGAGCACGAGGAGGAGATCATCAGGGCCGCGGACCAGGTAATAGATATGGGTCCTGCTGCCGGTACTCACGGCGGAGAGGTCATCTACCAGGGAAGTGCACACTTCCCGAAGAAGAACAGTTCCCTTACCGCCGCATATATGACCGGTGCAATGCGCATCGAGGAGCCGGCATTGCGGCGCAGATGGCACAGCTTCATAGCTGTCAGGGGTGCCCGTGAGAATAACCTGAAGGATATTGATGTCAAATTCCCGTTGCACACCATTACTGCCGTGACGGGAGTAAGCGGTTCCGGCAAGAGTACCCTGGTACATGATATCCTCTTCAATGCACTCTCGTCGAAACTTGGTAACAACGGCCAGAAACCGGGCCGCTTCACTGCCATGGAGGGAGACATGGCCAGCATAACGGCCGTGGAGCTGATTGACCAGAACCCGATAGGCAAGTCAAGCCGCTCCAACCCTGTCACCTACCTGAAGGCCTTTGATGAAATCCGTAAGCTCTTCGCGGAGCAGCAGGCCGCCGTACAGTCGGGCTTCAAACCTGCCCACTTTTCATTCAATGTTGAGGGAGGACGGTGCGAGGAGTGCCAGGGCGAGGGCGTTATCAGGGTGGAGATGCAGTTTATGGCCGACGTGGAACTGACCTGCGAGACATGCAAGGGAATGCGCTTCAAACGTGATATCCTTGATGTGCGATTCCACGGCAAAAATATATACGACGTGCTGGAGATGACCATTGATGAAGCGATACTGTTCTTCGGCGAATGCAAGGATAAGAGCTGCAGGAAGATAGCTGACAAGCTAAAGCCGCTGGCAGATGTGGGACTGGGGTATGTCAGGCTGGGCCAGTCGTCATCAACCCTCTCCGGGGGCGAGAGCCAACGCGTCAAGCTGGCATTCTACCTGAGCCAGGAGAAGAGCAGCGAAAAAATGCTTTTCGTCTTCGATGAACCCACCACCGGACTTCACTTTCACGATATCAGCAAACTGATGAAATCACTCAACGCCCTTGTTGATCACGGTCACTCGGTGATACTCATTGAGCACAACGTGGAGGTGATCAAGTGCGCCGACTGGGTCATCGATCTAGGTCCTGAGGGCGGCGAGAAGGGCGGACAGGTTGTATTCGAGGGGACACCTGAGCAGCTTGCCGCATGCGAATCGTCACATACGGGAAGGTATCTGAGGGCAAAGATCTCCTCACTCGAATAGGTTACATGGTGGCTGAAGGAATCCTGGTGCCCGGCATCTGATCAGGCATGGATCTGTGATACGTTCCGGTTAATCCGGACTTACGACCCGTTGTTTGCCATCCGGGCAGGACACAATGAATGATGCGGTTCTAAGCTGCATCGAACTTTAAAGTCGTTATCAATCATCTATCCTACCCGGCTCCCTGCGGTTTTTGCCAGCGACGCCTGTCAGGTCATCACCGAGATCTTCCCTGGCGGACGCTGCCAGCCCTTCAAGTCTCTGAATAATCTCAGGGTAATACTCCTTAAGATCATATCTCTCACCCGGGTCTCTCCGGAGATCATAGAGCCCTCCCTCAAACCAGTGATTTTCATACGACCCCCCGGATTTGCCATCTTTCCCCGGCTTGAACCCTTCATATGTGCGCCCGTGATGCGGAAAAACAAGCTTCCACCTGCCGTCAGTGACCGCCTCCAGGTTGTTCTTGCGGTAATAATAAAAGAACGTTTTCCTTGGGATAACCGTATCATCGCCTTTCAAAAGAGGAAGAAGGCTTACACCGTCGATCGGTTTTTCAGGCAGGGGTGCGCCTGTAGCTTCAGCGATGGTGGGGAGAATGTCTATTCCTGTCGCCAGCCTGTTGGTTACAGTCCCCGCAGGGATGGTTCCCTCCCACCACATGATGCAAGGCACCCTCTGTCCGCCCTCAAATGTGGTGCCTTTGCCTTCGCGCAGGCCGGCAGTGCTGCCTGCATGATTCCCGTAGTTTATCCAGGGACCGTTGTCAGAGGTAAAGATTACCAGCGTGTTCCTTTCAATATCCAGCTCCCGAAGGGTTTTCATGATCTCCCCTACACTCCAGTCGATCTCCATCATCACATCGCCATACATTCCATGCTCCGACTTTCCGCTGAAAGCACCGGATACTCCCAGAGGCACATGCGGCAGCGGGTGGGCCAGGTAAATGAAGAACGGCTTCGAACTGTTTCTGTGAATAAATTCAATTGCTCTCTCCGTAAACTGAAGTGTAAATTGTGAGTGATCAGGGTTTGTGGCAATAACCTGTTCATTTTCAATTAACGGCAGGGGCGGAAAATAATCCCTGATGTCAGGGTGCGAGGGCCACATATCATGGGAATAAGGTATTCCGTAAAACTCATCAAATCCATGGTTCAGAGGCAGGAACTGCTCCTGGCATCCCAGATGCCACTTGCCAAATATGGCTGTGGCATACCCTCTTTCCTTCAGGAGTTCAGCAATGGTTTCCTCCTCTTTGTTTATACCTGTTTTTGCCCTGTGGTCAAGCGCTCCGCTGAATCCGACCCGGTTCGGATAACACCCGGTCATCAGACCGGCACGCGAAGCACTGCAAACTGCCTGAGGAGAATAATAATGAGTAAAGAAGATGCCCCTATCAGCCATTCTGTCAAGATTGGGAGTAGTAAAACCCCCTGAACCGGTCATTGAGAGGTCGCCGTAACCCATGTCATCAAGGTAGATCAGGATGACATTCACCGGCCTGTCATCGCCTGTGGCAGCATGTGTGATGCTCAGGCAGGCGAGGCTGAGAACAGCAATTAGCAGGATAGATACTCTTTTCATCTTTTTTTTACATCTTTGAGACCAAATTAGGCATTTATGATGACTATTCTGTCGCCGTTTTCGCTAAAAATCCTGTCAGGATTCGAACCGCAGTTTCAATCCCTGGTTTCGACATGGATCAACCTGATGATTGCAGTTGTGCTGGTCTGTTTCATTGTGAGTGAGATTACAAGAAACTACAGCCAGGTTGACAAGCTCTGGAGCCTGATGCCGCTGGCATATGCATGGATTACCGTTATGGCCTATCCGTCACCCAGGTTATTTCTTATGGCCTCCCTGGTGACAGTCTGGGGTATAAGACTCAGTTTCAATTTTTACCGTAAGGGCGGATACAGCATCATCCCCTGGCAGGGAGAGGAGGATTACCGCTGGAAGATACTGAGAGACACCAGTGCCCTGAGAGGCAGGTTCAGGTTCGGACTCTTCAATCTTCTCTTCATATCATTCTATCAGAACCTGCTAATCCTGCTCTTCTCCACCCCGTTGCTGATGGCAGCGCTTTACCAGGGTGTCCCGATGGGTGTTACCGACCTGGTTGCCTCAACGCTTATGCTTCTGTTCATAATTACCGAAACCATAGCCGACAACCAGCAGTACAGGTTTCAGACTGTGAAACGCAGTCCGGCAGAAAATGAAAAGCCGTATATTGAATCTCTCAGCAAGGGCTTTCTTACCGAAGGACTGTGGGGGTATGTCCGCCATCCCAATTTTGCCTCCGAACAGGCTATCTGGATCAGCTTCTATCTTTTCAGTGTGGCCGCCTCGGGCAGATGGATCAACTTTACACTGCTGGGACCCGTACTGCTGGTGATTCTCTTTATCGGGAGCTCAATAATGACGGAAAATATAAGCAGCAGCAAATACCCTGATTACACCATATACAAGAAAGAGGTACCCAAATTCATTCCCCGG
>CALMRD010000365.1 GCA_937871625.1 uncultured Bacteroidales bacterium
ATAAAGCCGGTTATGATTACAACACCGGGAATATTGCCGGCTTCAGTCATATCCACTCCCGCACAATGGGAGGGCTGCTGGTTATGCCGGCAACAGGTGAACTGCAAATAATCCCCGGTGCGCCTGACGACCCTGACACGGGTTACCGTTCGCGCTTCAGCCATCAGAAGGAGACAGCGAGGCCCGGGTACTATTCGGTCTTCCTGGATGATTACGGCATCAAAGCGGAGCTTACCTCCACCGCCAGGGCAGCATTCCAGAGATATACCTTCCCGAAGTCAGATTCTTCCCGCATCCTGTTTGACCTGAAGATACCCACTGACAATGGTTATGAGCTTCTTGAGTCTTGCATCACGAAGGTGAGCGACAGGGAGATAGAGGGTTTCTCGAGACAACGAAGCCTGCTCGGCGCCCATCACAACCTCTACACACTTCACTTTGTGGTTCGCTTCAATAAGCCGTTTGATACATTCAACGGATGGCTGGGCGGGGAGATCATGCGAGATATTGCGGAGATACGTTCACTGTATGACGACGGAAGCATGGGGCTCTTTCTGAACTTTAAGACCCGTGAGGGGGAGACGGTGCTGTTGCAGTCAGGAGTTTCACTGGTGAGCATTGACCAGGCCAGGCAAAATCTTGATAGAGAGCTGGGTCCTTTTAATTGGGATTTTGACGCTGTCAGTGAGATGAACCGCATGGCCTGGAATGATTTGCTTACAGGCATCATAGTAGAAGGTGGCAGCGAAGCTGACCTAAGGATTTTCTACACAGCCATGTATCGTGCCTTTGCCGGACTGACGGTCTGGAGTGATGTGAACGGAAAGTTTGTCGATATGTATGAAAAGGTGCAGGAACCTGACGATCCGACCCTCGTTCTTTTCGGAGGCATCCCTCCGGGACCGGGCACCGTGGCCATAAATCAGCTGATGGCTCTCTGCCAGCCTGACCTTGTCAACAGTTATATCAGGTCACTGCTTGCTCTGCATGCCTGCGGCGGCTGGTTCCCGGAGAGCTCTGAAGGCATTGAATATGCGGATCATCCCGTCAGTTCGCATCCGATCCCCCTCATGGCATCCGCCTGGCAGAAGGGGATAAGGGATTATGACACAGTGATGTTCTACAGGGCCCTGATGCATGACCTGAGCAATGCCGGCGTACCTCATGAGGGTGGTGGATTTGCCGGCAAGAGATATCTTGAGAGCTACCTTGCCTCAGGTTATGTGCCTGAGGAGAAGGCTCCTGCTTCCCTCACCTTTGAATATGCATATCACGACAGGGCCATGGCTGATATGGCCCTTGCAGCAGGGAACGTGACGGATTACAGGACTTTTGCAAAGAGGGCGTTCAGTTACAGGCATCTTGTTAAACCAGAGGCCGGGGTGATGCAGTCTTTCGTTCCTCATGATGTCAGGGGTTTGATTGAAGCTTACGGAAGGGAAGATTTTGTGGCCAGGCTTGAAAGGGAGATCTCTGACTGTCTCTCGTCGTACCATAAGGAAGAGGACAGCGATAACGAAATAAAGGAGAGGCTTTACTCCGTCGGCTATCATGCCCGGCAGTCACCACTGCAGGCTGCATGGCTCTTCAACTATGCCGGTGCTCCCTGGCTTACGCAGAAATGGGTTCGGGAGATCCTCTCAGGTTTTCAGAAGAATGATGCCGCATTGGGCTCTGCCGCTGATGACCCCGCACAGTCAGCAGCCCTCTATGTTATGAGTGCCATCGGCCTCTTCCAGACCGACGGCGGCACATCCGCCACTCCCTTTTATGAGATTGGAAGTCCAATTTTTGAGAAGGTGACTATCCGTCTCGATGAAAAATATTATCCCGGAGGTGAGTTTATCATTGAGGCCGGGAACAGTTCCCCCGGTAAGGGCTTTATCAGGAAAGCGACACTCAATGGAGAGGAGCTGGAGAGTCCCTGGTTTCCTCACTCAGATTTTGCCGGCGGCGGCAGACTGGTGCTTAAGATGAGCTCAAAGCCGGAACAGGCATGGGGCAGCAGCCCGGAAAATGCGCCACCCTCAATGAGTTCCGGGATGACGGCAGAAGAGATAGTTGAGATCATGAAGTATGATCGGTATGCCGAAGAGATGGAAATATGGAACAAAGCTCTGAGAGCCTATTACTACCATAAGAAGGAGCACTTTGAGAGCTTGCCCAACGGTGAGAATGAGATCATTTTCCTTGGTAACAGCATCACCGATAATGCCGAATGGTGGGAGCTATTCGGTAACACAAGGATCAGGAACAGGGGTATCGGCGGTGATGATACCGACGGCATCCTGGAGAGACTTGACGAAGTGACAGAATCGGGACCCTCGAAGATCTTTATTATGATCGGCACCAATGATCTTTCGAGCGGCAAAAGCGTCGATTACATAATTGAAAACTACAAAAAAATAATCCGGCGTATAACCAGTTCAACCCCCGGAACAAGGATATACATACAGAGTGTCATCCCGACAGATGACGCCCTTCATTATACCCGCCGCAACAATGAAATCATGGCTATCAACGACCGGCTCAAAGAGATCGCCACCGCCAGCGGGATAACATACATCGATCTCTTTGAACTGTTCAGGCTCGAAAACAACAAGCTTAACCCTGGGTACAGCAGCGACGGTTTGCACCTTAACGGGAAAGGGTATGAGGTTTGGAAGGAGGCGATCATAAAATATGTTGAGGAATAATCTAAATAGCAGATAATGAGCATGAAGAAGGATATTGCACCGCCGGTCACGAGAACAGGCAGGATATTTTCACTGCCGGGCATGAGAAAACGGGAGATTTTTGCCCAGCCAATCATGGGGAAAAGGGGGTTCTTTTATCTGCTGGTCACAAGAACAGGGGAGCTGATTGCCCTGCTGATCATGTTGATCACAAGTGGATGCGGAACTGAACCTGGTGCCATCCCTGGGATGAGCGGATTCGAACATCTAAAGCCGCTCACCTTCACTGCTGAGCCGGCACCTGAATGGACCGCCCTTATGGAGCGTACCTCCGGTTGGTTTGGCGCCGACGGTATTTTCTCCATTCCCCTTGATGGTGTTGAGGGCTTTCAGGGCGCCGGAAAGAGGACTCTTTTCATCTTCAGTGACACCTATATCGGGGAGGTTAGGGATAGCGTGCCACAACCGGGTAATATTATGGTTAACAATTCTGTAGCCCTGTTAGAAGGCACTAAACCCGACAAAGACTCGATTACATTTGATTATAACCGTGACAATAACGGCAACCCGGTATCATATTTCGTGCCTGACAATGAGAACAGCAGGGAGGGAGAATATTTCTGGCTGGGTGATGGCTTTGTGAACCGGGCGAAGCGGAATGCCTTCTACATTTTTGC
>CALMRD010000366.1 GCA_937871625.1 uncultured Bacteroidales bacterium
TCATACTGATTGGTGTATTATTAGATGTTTGGCCATGGGACCCTGAATTTCCAGTACTCCTCATAAGTCCAGCGCATATATTTTGCGTCAGCCGGTTTTTCGGAATTGATAAAGATCCAAATTCCTTCATGCATCACACCGTCATCTGTTGTAAACCTGCCTTTGCCGAAATAGAGGCTGTCAACTTCCGGTACATCAAGCATGGTCACCGGGTCAGAAACATAATATTCACCTTCAGCTGATGTTATATGGAGAGTATATGACCTTCCGACAATACCCCTGAATGTCAGGCTGTCACTCCTGTAGACTCCGGGAGCTATTTCTCTGAATGGGAAGCTTGCGCCTGTATCATCAGCTACTGAGACAGTTGCACCCTTTACACTTTTGGGAATGTCCTGGTTGTCTTTAAAAGTGCGCGTCAGGTAGCAGTAGTATGATGCATCCTCGTCCGTAACAAGTGCATCAACCACAAGCATAGACTGAAACCGGTCAGTGCCGGGATTGAACGGATCGATGCAGGAGCCGGTAACTGCCAGAATAAAAAAAAGAAACTTCAGCTTAAGCCACTTCTTTAAATGATATTTCATTAAAAAAAATGCTGTAACTTGTAAAGTTAAATCAATTAAGCTTCAGAGGCAAAAATAAATAAATGTCTGTAGCTGATCGGCATATTTATTCAGGTCTAAGAGTTGTTACGCTTAATGTATTGTTATTGTGTTCGTTTGTAACTAAAAGCCAGGATGGCACTCATGGTAATCAAGCCGCAGCCGGAGACTGGCTACAGTCATACCTCAAGCAGACCGGTTCAGAAAGGAGCTTTATCTATGGCAGGGAGTACTACCCGTATTATTACAGGTCACGACGGAGTCCCATCTTAAGGTCGGATGAGCGACGTACTGCCTCCCTTACTTTCTGCGGACGTACTTATGATAAACTGGTTCTGCAATATGATACTTTTACCGATGAGGTTATTTATACATATGATTCTCTGGTATTTGGAAATAAAATACGAAAAGTCTCTCTCAACAGATACTATGTGAGCAGTTTTAATCTGTTCTTCAGGAGTGATACCATGCATTTCAGGTTTTTGACAAAAAGAAATGACTCAACCTTCAACCTCAGTGATGGCTACTATGAAGTTGTGCATGATTCAAGGACAAGATACATTGTCAGACACGAATCATACAGGTTAAGACTTCTCGGTGCCCCGGGTCAGTATGCCTTAGAAGACTATCAATATCAGCCTTGCGGATATATTGATACCGGCGACGGATATCAAAAGATCACTTCCAGGAGACAATTTTTGAAATTGTTAAGTCCTTATTCAGCTGAGATCAGACGCTTTCTCCGCTCCAACAAGATCAGCATCAGAAATCCTGATAAGCAACTGGTGTCAGAAGTACTGAAGTATTTCGAGCAACTGAACTGAATGTTTTCAATTTACCATGAAGAAGCTTTTTCTGGTCATATTGTATATCTCAGCCAGCATTAATTTCTTCGGCCAGGAGAAGAAGCTTTCATTGCAGCTTGAACGAATTTCGCTAAGAGAACTGTCAGATACCCTTGAAAGGGTACTTCCAGTCAGGTTCTATTATGATGAAGAGTCACTTGACAGCCTGATCATTTCCGTCAACGCTATTGCTATGCCTCTGGAAGAGATACTTGACAGTGCATTGACACCTGAAGGGCTTTCCTTCTATGTCACAGGAGACGACAGGGTAATAATTACTCAAGGCTATTCCCTCAAAACAGATTTCAGAAAGGAGTATCTTGATTATTTGAACAGGGAACGACTCACAACAGATACATCGTTTCATTACGCATCACTGGTCAGGCCGGAGGATATAGCTGTAAGTGATGAAGCCAGAATATTCAGGATAGGCAACAGGTCTGATGCCAGGACAGGAGAGACTGCCGTTCTGTCGGGAACGATCAGAAGCATTTCTGACGGAGAAGCGGTTAATGGTGCCATTATATATGTAGGCAAGTTGCGGGCAGGAGCCATGACCAATGAAGCAGGACAATATGCAATAGCACTTCCAACAGGAGAGTATCAGATCGAATACAGGATGATCGGTATGAGAACCACGAGGAGGAATGTGATAATTTATTCTGACGGGGCACTTGATGTAAGCATGTCTGACGATCAGAATATTATTGAGCCAGTGATAATATCGGGCACGCGTGACAATATTAAGGATATCAGAACAGGCATTGAGCAGATAAGCGTTAAAATGCTGAAGCAGATACCTATGGGCCTCGGGGAGGTTGACATTATAAAGAGTACTCTTCAGCTGCCCGGTGTCAAGTCAGTAAGTGAGGCATCTGCCGGTTTTAACGTAAGAGGTGGTAACACTGATCAGAACCTGGTATTGCTGAATAATGCACCTGTGATGAACACATCCCATCTCTTCGGTTTCTTTTCAGCATTCAATCAGGATCTTGCAGCTGACATCACCCTCTACAAAAGCGGAATGCCTGCAAAATACGGCGGAAGATTATCATCTGTAATGATCATAAATCCCATTGAAGGCAATGAGGAAAAGATAAAGGTCAGCGGAGGTGTCAGTCCGGTCGCCGGAAGGATCCTGGTGGAAGGTCCTCTTGCGCATGACAAAACAAGTTTCATTATTGGTGCGCGTTCAACTTATTCCGACTGGTTACTCGGGAAGGTGGAAGATTATAAGATAAGTAACAGTAGTGCAGGATTTTACGATCTCCAGGGATCTGTCACGCATCATTTCAGCCAGGAGAATACTGTAGCTGTCTCAGCCTACCTGAGCAACGACCGGTTTAATTATTACAGCGAAAGCTCATTCAGATTTGGTAATCTCGTCTCCGCAATAAGATGGGATCATGAATTCAGCCCGGACCTGTCAGCCAGTATCTCTGCAATTACAAGTAACTACAAATACAGGGTTGATACATATGACGACTCTACCAACTACAGTTCACTGGCCTATAAACTGGATCAGAAGATAATCAGGGGTGATTTTCTCTGCTCGAAATTCGAAAAACACAAACTTGAGTTTGGTCTTGATGCAACCTGGGTTACCCTTCATCCGGGCCTGAGGGAACCATTTGGGAAATATTCTGTAGTACAACCAAAAGAGCTGGAGAAGGAACGGGCTCTTGAACCTTCGTTCTATTTCAGTGACGAAATAGATATCACCCCGCTTCTGGCAGTATCAGCAGGGATCAGGAGCACTCTTTTTACATCCTTCGGCCCCGGTACTGAATTCAGGTACAATGACAGCGAGGAACGAACAATAGGCAATATCTCAGATACAGTCAGGTACAGGTCCGCTGAAATAGTCAGTTTTTATCCACGTCTTGAGTTCAGACTTTCATCCAGGCTCTATCTTTCACCGCAATCGTCACTGAAATTCAGCGCACAGAGGGTATTCCAGTACATCCATATGATAACCAATACCACATCAATCAGCCCAACCGATATCTGGAAACTAAGCAACAGGTATATTAAACCTGAAAGAAGTGACCAGGTATCAATAGGATGCTATTACACTTCCAGAAGCAAAGGCATTGAAACATCAATTGAGACATATTACAAGAAACTTAACAATATACTTGATTACAAAGGAGGTGCGGTTCTGATCATGAATGAACACCTGGAGACAGACGTTATTAATGCTGACGGAAAGGCATATGGTGTTGAACTCATGGTCAGGAAACCAGCAGGAAGCGTTACCGGGTGGATCAGTTACACCTGGTCGAGGGCATTGCTCAGGGCTAATGGAACATACGCCGCCCGGAGAATGTACGGAGGGTCATTTTACCCCGCCGATTTTGATAAACCTCATGATCTGAAGCTTGTAAGCAATATCAAGTTTTCAAGAAGGCTCAATTTCACAACAAATTTCAATTACAGTACGGGAAGGCCCATTACATACCCGGTTGCATTCTTTTATTTCAATAACACCAATCAGCTCTATTTTTCATACAGGAATAGTTACAGGATGCCTGACTATATAAGGCTTGACCTGGCTGTCACCCTAAACGGGAACCTTAAATTCAGGAAGCTCAACCACTCGTCCCTGACATTCTCAGTATACAATGTTCTGGGCAGGAAAAATCCATATTCGGTCTATTTCAGGAATGAAGACGGTCACATCAGAGGCTATAAACTTTCCATCTTTGGACAGCCGGTGATGATGTTAAGTTATAATTTCAGGATACTTGGCAATGCATCCGGGGACTTCTGACGGGTCTTAAGAATAAAAACCGGCGGAGAGATCTGCCGGTTTTTTTATTTTCACTTCAATATCAGATCCATGGGCACACGCAGGAATTGTGCCCTGTATGCTTCGACATCCTCAAAAATATCCCTCACATCCAGAGAATTGACACAGTAGGTGACCAGCAGCCGGTCGTCATCAATGTACTGACCGTGGGCAAGGGCATTGTATGTAATGATATGGTTATCCGG
>CALMRD010000367.1 GCA_937871625.1 uncultured Bacteroidales bacterium
GGGATTTGCATGCCGCCATTATTTATAAGGAAAAGATACGCTGATACGAGTGACGGGGAGCTCCTGAGGAAGTTTGGAGATGAGGGCGACATCGCAATACTTGGGCAGCTGTATGAGAGGTACATGCACCTCGTTTACGGGGTATGCCTGAAGTACCTGGAGGAGCGTGAGGCAGCGAAGGATGAGGTGATGAATATCTTCGAGAAGCTGGTGACGGCGGTGCCTCAGCAGAAGGAGGAGATCGTCAATTTCAGGACGTGGCTCTATGTGGTGACGAAAAACCACTGCCTGATGCTGTTGAGGAGCAGGAAGAGCGAGACGGCTCACACGGAGGCGATGCTCGCCGACCCGACCTTTTTTATGGAAAATTCCTCGGAGATGCATCCTGTGGTTGAGGAAGAGGATAGTGATACGGAGCGGTTGCGGGAGTGCATTGAGAGGCTGAAGGAGGAACAGCGCGCATGTATCAGGCTCTTTTACTACGAGGGTTACGGGTACAGGCAGATATCAGAGAATTTGGGTATGGAGGAGAAAAAGGTGAAGTCGTATATACAGAACGGGAAGAGGAATCTGAGGATATGTATGGAGGATGAATAAAGAATAAAATATGTCCTGCAGTCTTGCAGTCTTCTGTCTTGCAGTCGTTATTTAAGCAGGATTTCAGACCGCAGGACCGCATGACCGCATGACCGCATCACAGTGAAGAAATGAAAGATAAGGAGAGGGATAAGAGGTTGCTGATACCGAAGGATGAGTTTGGGGAGGAGGCAGCGGATGGACTCGGGAGGTTAAGTCGCGATGAGGCCGCTGAGGATCTCCGTGAGCTCTCGGGCAGGCTGGAGCGGAGGCTGGAGAGCAGCCGCAGGAGACCGCGTCGCATCTGGCTGCCGGCAGCGGCGGCAGTGGTGACGGTGCTGGTGGCATCGGCGCTGTATATATCACTGTTCCGGGACATGGGAGAGCGGGAGCCGGCTTTAGCGATGGCTGACAAAAAAATGGCAGACAGTGCATCTGTTGCAATGGCTGAAGAGGGAGAGACCGACACTGTCCTTATTGCCATGGCTGCACCGATAGAGAAGGGTGATGCAAAGGGCAGCGCCGGCCGGGAATCGGTGAGAAGGGAAGACATTTCCAGGGGGGAGGTTATTCCTCCGCCTCCGCCGGAGGAAGCAGAAACCGTGACTGCTGCTGTTGTAACTGACGATGAGGTGCTGGAGGTTGTAGCGGAGGCTCAACGTGAGGAACCGGGGGCGGAGAGAGCGATTGTTGAGGCCACGCAGCTTCCCAAGGGTCAGGTGCCTGCAACGGAGGAGGTGACAGTTGAGGTGCTTCCAACGGTTCAGCAAGAGGAGGCTGTGGCCGAAGAGGTAATTGTTGAGGCGGTACCGATGATGCAGAAAGCTGCCCTGAGAACGGATGATGCAGAGAAGGACAAAGCTGCCGGGAAGAGAAATGCTGCCCGCGCTATCGCAACCGAGGGCACGGTGAGACCCGACGGTCCCGCCGGACCGGTCGGTGGGTGGGAGGCGTTCAACGACTGGACAAGACCCAACATCAGCCATGCCGGAGAATTGACCTCCCAGGTAACCAGGTTAGTAGTGGTGGCCTTCAAGGTGAGATCTGACAGTACACTTTATGATCTTAAGGTAGTGAGAAGCGGAGGTGACAGCTACTCCCTCGAGGCGCTCAGGCTGCTGCGCGAGGGACCTAAGTGGACTCCGGTCGTGCGTGACGGCCAGGTGGTTGAGGAGGAGGTGAAAATATCCATCATGTTTAAGTAGAGGTCCTGATGCAATAAAAGTCTCTGGCAGGCAGTTTCAATGACTTAAGACCTTCAGACATCAGACTTTCAGACCTATTTTACTACATTTGAAAAATTTCAGAAGCATGAAGTTATTAACAGGAAAGCGTCTACTGGTCACCGGCGGAGCGGGCTTCATAGGGTCATCGCTGTGCCACGACCTGCTGGAGCGCGACAATGAGGTGACCTGTCTCGACAACTTCGCAACGGGAAAAAAGGAGAATATCAGTGACCTGAAGGGCAATCCCCGCTTTAAACTGATTGAAGGCGACATCAGGGAGCCGGATGTTTGCAGAAAGGCAGTCAAAGGCATGGACATCGTTCTGCACCAGGCGGCGCTGGGCAGTGTCCCGCGCAGCATTGCCGATCCTGCCACAACCAATGCAGTCAACATCACCGGTTTCCTGAACATGATAATTGCCACTCGCGATGCAGGCATAAAGCGTTTTGTGTTTGCATCGAGCTCATCGGTTTACGGCGACTCGCCCGAGCTTCCCAAGGTGGAGGAGCGCACCGGCAGGGTACTCTCGCCCTATGCCATTACCAAGATGGTGAACGAGGAGTATGCCCGCATATTCGGCAGCCTGTACGGTATGGAGACGCTGGGGCTGCGCTATTTCAACGTCTTTGGCAGGAGGCAGGATCCGGAGGGTCCCTATGCGGCGGTGATACCAAAATTCACACAGTCGTTCATGAAGCATGAGCCGCCGGTCATCAATGGCGACGGCAGCAACTCGCGCGATTTCACATATATAGACAATGTCATCCTTGCCAACAACCTGGCAGCCACCATTGAGAATCCCGCAGCCCTGAACCATGTCTACAATGTGGCCTGCGGCGATGCGGTGAATCTCAACGACATGACGCTGATGCTCAGAAGCTACCTGTCGGCGTATGACATCTCAATTTCGAAGGTCGACCCTAATCACGGTCCCAACCGACCGGGCGACATACCTCACAGCATGGCCAGCGTGGGCAAGGCGGTGAGGCTGCTGGGCTACCAGCCGCAGGTGCTTTTCCCGGAAGGGCTGAAGAGAGCCGTGGAGTGGTATGTTGATAACCTATGACGCTGTTAACAGGCAAGTGAGATGTTCTTTTTTATCTTTGTGCATATCACGCAATATCATTCAGCAATCACCGGCTGAATAATCAGATATACAATTCGTTAGGCACTGAGACAGTGTGACTGACCAACCGAAGGATTAGACAGGCCGCATGTAGGTCTGAAGGGAATGGTATATAATTTACCCTGCAAATAATTCAAAAGAGACTATGAGAATACTTGTTACAGGTGGGGCCGGATACAAGGGAACGGTACTCACGAGGAAGCTCCTGGAGCACGGATACAATGTGACTCTGCTTGACAATTTCATGTACGGCTACGAGCCGGTTATGCACCTGGCAACCAACAGGAACCTTGAGATTGTTAAGCATGACATCCGCAACGGCATACCCGGTATGAAGGATTACGATGTCATCTTTCACCTGGCGGGCATAAGCGGGTTCCCGGCGTGTGCATCCAATCCTCACTCCGCACAGCTCATCAATGTGGAGGCCACGCGGCAGATCGCTGCTGACCTTGCACCGGGACAGATGCTGATCAATGCTTCAACAACATCCATGTACGGCAAGTCGGGAGAGCCGTGCAACGAGGA
>CALMRD010000368.1 GCA_937871625.1 uncultured Bacteroidales bacterium
CTCGGAGAGGCCATCCACGGATAGGAAGGAATCATGAACGCGGCAGCGGAGGTCCCGGGCGAAGAGCCCCACGGCTGAAATCAGCATTGATTTTTTTTGTACAACGCAACCTTTGACCCCTTTTTAACATCAATCTGTTGACAGGGTCAGATATTATTTCTTATCTTTATAACTCGAGAAAAATGCGGGTTTGCAAAAGGAGAAAGACATAATTGACGGCTGTCTGTCAGGAAGCAGACGCGATCAGGAACTCCTTTACCGCAGGTACGCGCCGAAGCTCTATGCCGTATGCCTTCAGTATGCAGGTAACACGGAGGAGGCCAGGGATGTCCTGCAGGAGGGATTTATCAAAATCTACGATAACCTGTCGCGCTACAACCATGAAGGTTCTTTTGAGGGCTGGATGAGGAGGATCATCGTCAACACCTCGCTGGAGAGATACCGCAGCAGGTACTACCTGAGCAGGGTCGATGACATTGAGGATGTGCCTGAGCCGGAAGCCGAACCCGACACCAGTGACTTTGCCGGGCTGGAGGCTTACGATCTCCTGAATATGATCATGGAGCTGCCACCGAAATACAGGATGGTCTTCAACCTCTACGCCATAGAAGGTTATTCCCACAAGGAGATCGGGGAGATGCTCGGTATTTCCGAAGGTACCAGCAAATCGAACCTCTCAAGGGCAAGGTATATACTTCAGAAAAAGGTAGTGCTTCTGACAGGTGTCACAAGGAAAATGGTAAATGTTTAACAGGGAGCCAAATATTGATATTGTTTTCCGTAACGGACTGAAAGACCTGGAGGTTCTTCCTCCTTCTGATGTCTGGGATAATATCCCTCCCATGCCTGTCAGACGCTCACTATTAAGGACTGTCACCTCCATTGCTGCGGGCATTGCCGCCCTGGTATCACTTGCACTTGTTGCCGGATGGTACCTGCGCAGCAATGAGACCGGTACACAGCTGGCGGAGCTGACAATACCCAGTGGTGACCAGCAGGCGGTCACGGTCATCAGCTCCCCCACGGATGATGTGGAGGTAATCGCTGCACCTCCTGTGCCTGCTGATGCTGCAGTGACAGCTCCCCGTGATCTTAATGAAGGGATTGCAGCAGGTCTGTCGGTTGTCAGGGATGATCAGCAGCCTCTGCTGGCAGGACTGACTGATTCCGGCAGAGAATCCGAAGCATCGCTCCCCTTTTCATCAGATGAGATTACGGTGATAACAGCAGGACGACTTACGGGAGCCGGCAAAACGGCAATGCCGGAACTGGCTTCGGTCAGCACCAGGGGACAGGGACAGCGCTTTATGGTTGGTGCCTCACTCTCTCCCTCTATGGGACTCTCACCGCAGGGACAGAGTGTCAGGCTGGCTGAGCTGATGAACAGTGAGAAAGCAAGACCTTCATACACCACAGGACTGACATTCGGGTACAGGATCTCCGACCGCCTGACGATCCATTCAGGTATCGGACTCGCATCACTGGGTCAGACTATCAGTGACGTCGATGTATTTGCCGGTCTCTCTGATTTCTATGCTGTCAAGAGTAACTATCTCTACTCCGTGGAGACAGCCTCCGGCATGATCCGTGCAGGAAACACAGACCTTTACCTCACTGGCGCCGGTAACAGGGTAGGCTCGCTGGTACAGGGCGCTGATCCGTCAAAATACAACCTGACACAGGTGGGCAGTGAGATCAGGCAGGTGTTCCGCTACCTTGAACTGCCACTACTGTTGCGCTATAAGGTGATAGACGGCAGAATGGGACTGAACCTCTCCGGAGGAGTGGCCTACGGACTGCTGGTTGACAACACCGCCTATACCGGGCAGGGCTCCGATATGGTACGTGTAGGCCATACTGAAGGGGTCAACCCCTACAATTTCAGCAGTCAGCTCGGGCTCGGGATGGAATACAGCATCTCCACAAACATCTCATTCAACCTTGAACCGGTGCTCAGGTACTACATGACACCGCTCAGTGACATTTCCGGGGCACTGTACAAACCCTACTCCCTGGGTATCTACTCAGGCCTCTTCTTTAAATTCTGAGATCCCGCATTCCGGTTACTTCTCCTCATTTTCCATGGGCACCTGCTGAGGCCTCTTCTTCAGATTCTGAGATCGCGCATTCCGGTCACTCTTTTCTCCATATCCTTACTTCTGTTGAGGCCTCAGCGTCAATTACCGAATTCCCCCGTTTTACCGCCGGTTTTGCTTCCCTGTAAGCAATAATTTCGCTACTTTTGCAGTTTCAAAAATAACGTCGGTAATATGAAATTTACACCAGGAAAGGCCACCTTTGTGATTCTGCTGCTTCTCAGCGCAGGATTTGTTTTTACATTACTTGTTTCAGCAGTTGACCGGCAGGCCGAGTCGCCTGATTATGAGGAGAGTGCATTCGCTGCTGCTTCATGGGCCCTTCCTGAGACCGTCTCCTTCGCCGGAGAGGAGATGCCCCTGCAGAACTTCGATACCCGTGAGAGTCTTGACAGGGAACTGAATGCCACTGCCTACAGGCACGGCTCCACTCTGCTGACCCTGAAGAGGTCAGCCAGATACTTCCCGGAGATTGAGAAGATACTTGCAGAGAACGGCATCCCTGATGACTTCAAGTACCTGGCCTGTGCCGAGAGTGACCTTTCCAACGTGATCTCACCTGCCGGTGCTACAGGCTTCTGGCAGATAATGGAGAGTACCGGAAGAGAATTCGGTCTCACTATCAACAAAGAGGTTGACGACAGGTACAACCTGGAAGAATCAACCCGGTTTGCCTGCAGCTATTTTAAAAAGGCATACGAGAGGTACGGCAGCTGGACCATGGCAGCCGCATCATACAACAACGGCTTCAGCGGATTAAGCGAGCAGATAGGGATACAGAAGGAGACAAACTATTATGACCTTTTACTGAATGAGGAGACATCCCGGTATATCTTCCGCATTGTTTCACTGAAGCTTGTGATTTCCGATCCGGCAAGATACGGGTTCCATGTTACCAACATGGATCTCTACCCGCCTGTACCCTGCAGGGAGGTAGCCGTTGACACTGCCGTCACCAGCTTCGAGCAGTTTGCAAGATATTTTGGGACCAACTATAAAATCCTCAAGTTTCTCAATCCCTGGCTGCGCAAGCCTTACCTGACCAACAGCACCGGCAGGGAATACATCATCAGAGTTCCTGAAAAGGAGGCGAGAATCACCATCGGTTTATAAAATGCTCTATGCCAGAGCAGAGGGATGAGATAAATGTCTTTGGAGCGAGGGTTCATAACCTGCGCAACATAAGTCTGACGATACCGCGCAATCGGCTTGTGGTAGTCACCGGTCTCAGTGGCAGCGGCAAATCGTCACTCGCTTTTGACACCATCTATGCCGAGGGTCAGAGACGCTACATGGAGACCCTCTCTGCCTATGCCCGCCAGTTCCTCGGAGGTATGGAGAGGCCTGACGTGGATCGCATAACAGGACTCAGCCCTGTAATATCAATTGAACAGAAGACCACCAACAAGAACCCCCGCTCAACGGTCGGCACCATCACCGAGATTTATGACTTCCTGAGGCTGCTGTTCGCCAGGGCGGCAGACGCCTGGTCGTACGAGTCCGGCGAAAAGATGGTTAAATACTCTGATGATCAGATCATTGATCTGATAACTTCAGAATACGATCAGAAGAGGGTGTTTATCCTGGCACCGGTGATAAGGGGGAGAAAGGGGCATTACAAGGAGCTCTTCGAGCAGCTGCGGAGGAAGGGATTCCTTTATGCCCGCATCGACGGAGAGCTTCAGGAGATAAAGCCCGGGTTAAAGCTCGACAGGTATAAGTCGCATTTCATTGAGCTGGTGATAGATAAGTTCCAGACCGGACATGTGACGGAGAAGAGGCTTCGCGATGCAGTGTTTCTGGCTCTTGACCGCGGTGAGGGTGTGATGATGGTGCTTGATGCCGATGCCGGCAGTCACCGTTACTTCAGTCGCCACCTTATGTGCCCGGTGACGGGAATATCCTATGATGAGCCTGCCCCTCACACCTTTTCGTTCAACTCCCCGCAGGGCGCCTGTCCCAGGTGCAACGGGCTTGGAGAGATCTCCGAGGTCGATATAAAAAGGATGATGCCTGACCCTTCGCTGAGCATTCGCAGGGGTGGTATAGAGCCACTGGGCAAATATCGCAACATATGGATCTTCTGGATGATAGAGGCCCTGGGTGAGAAGTACGGCTTCACCGTTGACATGCCGGTGGGGGAAATCAGCCAGGAGGCTTTGAACAAGCTATTCTTCGGATCGGATGAGGTGCTTAAGCTATCGAACACTCCGCTGGGCCTTACCTCCAACTATTTCATGACCTTTGAAGGCGTGGTCAACTATGTTGGTAACCAGGAGGCGGTCAACGGGCGCAGGGCCAACGGAAAGGGTAGGGAACAGTATGTGCAGTATCACAGCTGTCCGGAGTGCGGAGGCACCCGTCTGAAGAAGGAGGCCCTCTGGTTTCGCATAGCAGGTAAAAATATAGGTGAGCTGGCAGCCATGGACCTGGCTGAGCTCAGCCTCCTCATCGATCGCCTGCCGGATGAGATGTCCGAAAGACAGCTGAAGATCGCTTCCGAGATTCTCAAGGAGCTGCGGTCGAGGCTCGGATTCCTGCTTGATGTGGGACTCGATTATCTCTCGCTGAACCGCGGGGCCAGGACCCTCTCAGGAGGAGAGAGCCAGCGTATCAGGCTCGCGACACAGATAGGATCAAAGCTGGTCAATGTGCTCTATATTCTCGATGAGCCGAGCATAGGCCTGCACCAGCGTGACAACCGAAGGCTGATAGAGGCATTGCGCAGACTTCGTGATGAGGGTAACTCTGTCATTGTGGTGGAGCATGACCGCGATATGATCCTCAGCGCTGATCATATAATAGATATCGGTCCCGGTGCCGGAGTCCATGGTGGCACCATTGTTGCCCAGGGATCGCCGGAAGAGATTCTTGCCGCCGACACCCTCACCGCTGACTACCTCAGCGGGCGCATGGAGATACCTGTTCCGGAGGAGAGGAGAAAGGGCAATGGCACTTTCCTGACCATCAGTGGCGCCACGGGCAACAACCTGAGAGGTGTCACCCTGACCGTGCCACTCGGTACTTTCACCTGTATCACCGGAGTGTCTGGAAGCGGCAAATCATCGCTCATAAACCATACCCTCCACCCGGCGTTGGCCCGGAAGCTTCATGGTGCCGGAAGAGTGCCCCTGCCTTACGGTGACATTACCGGGCTGGAGAACATCGACAAGGTGATAGAGGTTGACCAGGCACCTATCGGACGCACCCCGAGATCAAATCCTGCAACCTATACCGGTGTCTTTACCGATATACGCAAGCTCTTCGCCATGACCCCCGACGCCAAAGTGAGAGGCTTTGGCCCGGGACGCTTCTCCTTCAACATCAAGGGAGGCAGATGTGAGGGTTGCGAAGGAGCAGGAGTGAAGACCATCGAGATGAATTTCCTGCCTGATGTCTATGTGATGTGTCCCGACTGCGGGGGTAAGCGTTACAACAGGGAGACGCTGGAGGTCAAGTACAAGGGCAGATCCGTTAATGACGTCCTGGAGATGACCGTAGATAACGCAGTGGAGTTTTTTAAGGGGATCCCTTCGATATACCATAAGATAAAGACATTGCAGGATGTGGGACTGGGTTACGTCAGGCTGGGACAGCCGTCGACCACCCTGTCGGGAGGCGAGTCGCAGAGGGTCAAGCTGTCGACGGAGCTCTCGAGAAAAGATACCGGCCGGACACTCTACATCCTCGACGAACCGACAACAGGACTTCATTTCGACGATGTCAGGGTGCTGCTGGAGGTGCTTGAACGGCTGGTTGACAGGGGCAACACCATCATGGTAATTGAGCATAATATGGATGTGATCAAGATGGCCGACTACATCGTTGACCTGGGAAAGGAGGGAGGCCGCGGAGGAGGTGAGATAATGTTTTCGGGCACCCCCGGGGAGATCATAAAGATTAAGGATAATTATACGGGCAGCTTTCTTGCACCCCTGCTGAAATGAGAGAAAAGAGTATATTTAACGACTAAACAAAAACCCATGGACGAAGCAAAAGATAAGGATCTGATTAAGGATGCGTTCGAACCGAAGACATGGCATGAGATCCATACCATGGACTCATGGAGGGTCTTCAAGATCATTGCCGAGCTGGTTGAAGGATTTGAAAAGCTCTCGCGGATCGGCCCCAGCGTGGCTATCTTCGGCTCTGCCCGCACCCATTTCAATAATAAGTACGCCAGGCTTGCCGAGGAGATCGCCTTTCAGCTGGTGAACAAGGGTTATGGGGTCATCACCGGGGGCGGTCCGGGTATCATGGAGGCAGCAAACAAGGGGGCAAAAAAAGGCAATGGCAAATCGATAGGCATAAACATAGACCTGCCGTTCGAACAGAAGGCCAACCCCTACATCGACCGCGACAAGCTGATCACCTTCGACTACTTCTTCGTCCGTAAGGTAATGTTCATGAAGTATGCCCAGGGGTTCATCGTGCTACCCGGCGGCTTCGGCACCTTTGATGAGCTTTTCGAAGCCATCACGCTGATACAGACCAAGAAGATAGGCCGTTTCCCGATTGTACTGGTGGGCGAGAAGTTCTGGTCGGGACTCTTCGACTGGGTTGTTGATGTGATGCTCAATGAGGAGAAGAACATCTCTCCCGAGGATATGAATATTTTCAGGATTGTTGATACTGCAGAGGATGCAGTGGCCTACATAGACCAGTTCTATGCCAGGTACCTGCTCAGCCCGAACTTCTGATTATTTGCCGCGCTCCTTCGTGTGGTGGTCCATCTCACGATCATGGTCGCGCTTCTTCATGCTCTGGCGCTTGTCGTACTGTTTCCTGCCCCTGGCAAGTGCTATCTCCGCCTTGGCCAGTCCGCGCTCATTGATGAACACTTTGGTAACAATGATCGTAAGGCCTGTCTCATTCACCTTTCGTTCCCACCGGCGGAGCTCCTTCCGCGTCAGCAGAAGCTTCCTTTCACCCAGTGGATCATGGTTGTTGAGGTTGCCCCAGTAATACTCAGAGATATGCATCCCTGTGACGAAGAGCTCACCGTTGCGGAAGGCGCAGAAAGAGTCGGTGAGTGTTGCCTTGCCGGCGCGAATCGACTTGATCTCGGTTCCTGTCAGCTTTATGCCCGCGATTAGTTTCTCAATAAATTCATAATCGTGGTAGGCCCTCCGGTTTTTGATGACGATATTGCTTGTATCGCTCTTCATTGGCGGCATCAGGCAAAGATGGTAAAGTATGCTGCTTCGGCGAGTTTCGAGAGAAGGAGGTGCAGGAGGAGGAACATTATGACCGTCACAAATACCGTTGCTATCATAAACGGGATCTTTTTGTGCTCAGCGGGGGTGATCATCACCTCCATGCCTGTCCACAGAAGGTAGAGACCGTAGAGTCCCAGAACGTTAATGAACAGCATCGATTCAAATATCCGGCTGATAATCAGCACCAGAAAAACCGGTGACATTGAGTAGGCCACTAGCTTGAATGCCACCAGGAAGTCGTTACCCAGGTCCAGGGCTTTCAGTATCTCCTTCACGAGCAGGGCTGATCCGTACACTCCCAGATAAAGAATGAGGAATGTGTTCAGCGCCATCAGCACCGAGTACATCGGTTTCAGGGTCGTGTTGATGAAGAACATCGAACCGATGAATGCGCTTGCTGCCACGAGGAGGATCAGCGGCATGAAGAAGCTGCCCCTGACGAACTTCATGGGCCTGTTCTCACGGTGCACCGCCTCCCATGCCTTCACGGGGCTGATAATAAAATATTTCGTGCGATGATATA
Organism: uncultured Bacteroidales bacterium; assembly: GCA_937871625.1. Taxonomy (GTDB): domain Bacteria; phylum Bacteroidota; class Bacteroidia; order Bacteroidales; family VadinHA17; genus SR-FBR-E99. The sequence goes on from CALMRD010000368.1 coordinate 7,839, forward strand.
GAAAGGGGAAATCCATAACCTCTTTTCAGTTTCGACCGGCAAAAATAAGTAAAATAGCATTACCGTGAACCCTTTATGGCTATCTTTAATTTCTGATGGACAAGCCGATGCATGATATTGTGGTGATCACCGGGCCTACGGCGACGGGCAAGACGAGGCTGGCGGCTTTGGTGGCTGACCGGTTGGGAGGGGAGGTGATCAGCGCCGACTCCAGGCAGGTCTACAGGGGGATGGACATAGGTACAGGGAAGGACCTTTCAGACTATACAGTTGATGGCCGGGAAGTGCCTGTGCACCTGGTTGATATCGTTGATGCCGGATACAGGTATAATGTATATGAGTACCAGCGCGATTTCCTCAGGGTTTTTGACGAGATGACGGTCCGCGGTGCTTTCCCGGTGGTCTGCGGCGGCTCAGGGATGTATGTCGACAGCATCGTCAGCGGTTACAGGCTGATACAGGTGCCGCCAAACGGGCAGTTGCGCATGCTGCTGGCCGGGAAGTCGCTGGAGGAGCTGACGGAGATATTGTCACGTTACAGGAGCCTGCACAACAGTACCGATGTGGACACAGTGAAGAGGGCGGTACGGGCTATTGAGATAGCTGATTACTATGCTTCTCATCCGGTGGATGAGAGACCCTTTCCTGTCAGGAATCCGCTGGTGACAGCTGTTTTTGTTGACCGCGAGACCCGGCGGCAGCGTATCAGCGACAGGCTGCGCACGCGGCTCAAGGAGGGGATGATTGAGGAGGTGCAACGACTGCTGGCCACGGGTGTACATCCTGAAGACCTCATCTACTACGGGCTGGAATACAAATATGTAACACTTTACCTGACAGGTCAGTTGAGCTATGAGGAGATGACGCAGAAGCTTGAGGTGGAGATACACCGTTTCGCCAAGCGTCAGATGACCTGGTTCCGTGGCATGGAGCGCCGCGGCATCACCATCAACTGGATAGACGGGAGTATGAGTGATCAGGAGAAGGTTGATGTAATTCTAAGGTTAAAGGATAAAGGATAAAGGTTAAAGTTTGCCAGGGACCGCATGACCGCAAGACGAAGCGAAGCGACAGACCGCAGGACTTCAAGACCCTAGACCTTCAGACGTGAGACCTTCAGAC
>CALMRD010000369.1 GCA_937871625.1 uncultured Bacteroidales bacterium
AAGAGGGAGGCAAGGCCGGGTGACAATGAGATTCTGATCTCCCGACTGGTTGACAGGGTACTTCGCCCGCTCTTCCCCGACGACTTTCATGCTGAGGTCTTCGTGACCATCAACCTCATTTCGGCAGAAAAGGATATCATGCCTGACGCGCTGGCAGGGCTGGCCGCATCGGCAGCTATGGCAGTGTCAGACATACCGTTTCACGGGCCCATATCCGAGGTGAGGGTGGCAAGGGTAAACGGCGAGATGATCGTCAATCCCACCTTCACGCAGGTTGAGGGCGCCGATCTCGACATCATCGTTGGTGCCACCTATGAAAACATCATGATGGTGGAGGGCGAGATGAAGGAGGTGCCGGAGGATGTTATGCTTGAGGCCCTGCGCATTGCCCATGAGGCAATCAAAATACAGTGTGTTGCACAGAAGGAGCTGGCCGAGATGGTGGGGTCCACCGTGAAGAGGGAGTACTGCCATGAGGTCAATGATGAGGATCTTCGCAAGAAGGTGTGGGACGAAACCTACAAGAAGTGCTATGCACTGGCTGCCAGCGGATCTGACAAGAAGGCACGCAGTGACGGGTTTGATGCCATCAGGGCTGAGTTTCTGGAACAGTTCACAGAGGAGGAGCCTGTTAACGCGATGCTGGTGAACAGGTATTTCCACGATGTGGAGAAAGAGGCGGCACGCCGCCTGGTACTCGACGAGCATAAGAGGCTTGATGGCCGCAAGCTTGACGAGATACGCCCCATCTGGTGTGAGATAGACCCGCTGCCGGCAGCTCATGGCTCGGCCATCTTCACCAGGGGTGAGACACAGTCTCTCACCACCGTCACCCTGGGCACCAAGCTCGATGAGAAGATGATTGACGAGGTGCTCAAACAGGGATCTGAAAAATTCACGCTACACTATAACTTCCCGCCCTTTGCCACCGGCGAAGCCAGACCTGCACGCGGCACCAGCCGCAGGGAGATAGGCCACGGCAACCTGGCCCACAGGGCACTGAAGAATATGATGCCGCCCGAAGAGACGAATCCATACGCCATACGAATTGTGTCAGACATACTGGAATCCAACGGCTCATCATCAATGGCCACCGTCTGTGCAGGCACACTGGCACTGATGGATGCCGGCATAAAACTTGCCAAACCGGTATCAGGCATAGCCATGGGGCTGATCACCGACAAGGACGGGAAGAAATTCGCGATCCTGTCAGACATCCTCGGCGACGAGGACCATCTTGGCGACATGGACTTCAAGGTTACCGGTACCCGTGACGGTATCACCGCAACTCAGATGGACATAAAGGTTGACGGCCTCTCATTCGAGGTGCTGAAGCAGGCTCTTGATCAGGCCCGCAGGGGAAGACTCCATATCCTTGACATTATGGAGAAGACAATAGCTGAGCCGAGGCCGGAACTGAAGCCTCACGCCCCGAGGATTGAGAAGATATATATTCCCAAGGAGATGATTGGCGCAGTTATCGGTCCCGGAGGAAAGATCATCCAGGATATACAGGCAACAACGGGAGCCACCATCGTCATAGAGGAGACCAACGGCCAGGGTATGGTCGATGTATTCGGAGAAAACTATGAGGTTATCAGGGCTGCCCTCGACAGGATAAATGCGATATGTGCAGTTCCTGAGGTGGGTAAGGTCTATACCGGCAAGGTAAAGACCATCACCCAGTTCGGAGCCTTTGTGGAGATACTTCCCAATAAGGATGGCCTTCTCCATATCTCGGAGATGGACTGGAAGAAGGTGGGCACCGTTGAGGAGCTCTTCAAGGAGGGTGACATGGTTGATGTGCAGCTGATAGAGGTTGATCAGAAGACCGGCAAGCTGAGGCTTTCACGCAAACCCCTCATACCAAAGCCCGAAGGTTACGTCGAGCCCCCAAGGCGTGAGCATTCCGAAAGAAGGGATTCTCACGGCTCACGCGATGGCGGCAGGGGCGGTCATGACCGCGATCGCGGTGACCGTCGCTCGCATGACCGCAGGAGGGATGACAACAGGTAATTGCCTGGCGTAAGAAAACAGGGCGATGCCCGTCACCGGGAATCGCCGTCCTTTAACAGGAGAGACACACCGTTTGTGCTCTCCTTTTTTATTGTTATTGTGACCTTCAATAGCTATTTTTGATGATGATTGCAACGGAAAAACAATGGAGGCCGTAAGGTACAACTACATCGTCATCGAGGGGAACATAGGTGCAGGAAAGACCACCCTGGCCTCAATGATTGCCAGAGACCACAACGCCAAGCTGATCCTTGAGCGTTTTGCCGATAACCCGTTTCTGCCAAAATTCTACAAAGACCCGTCGCGATACTCCTTCCCCCTGGAACTGTCATTCCTGGCTGACAGGTACCGGCAGCTGAAGGAGGAGCTCGTTGAGCAGGACCTCTTTGTGAACTTTACAGTCTCCGATTACTACTTCATGAAGTCACTCGTCTTCTCATCAAAAACCCTGGAGAAGGATGAGTTTAACCTCTACAGGCAGATATTCTATATAATATACAGCTCACTGCCAAAGCCTGATCTCTATGTCTACCTGCACGTACCGACGGAAAGACTCCTGAAAAACATTGCAATGAGAGGAAGAGAATATGAGAAAAACATCACGGCCGATTATCTCATGGGCATCCAGGAGAGCTATTTCAACTTCTTCAGGCAAAACCCCGATAACAAATACCTCGTACTTGATATCGCAAATATCGATTTCGTAATCAACTGTGAAGATTATGCCAGAATCACAGAAATGATATTCCATGAGCCTCTGAAACAGGGCATCAATCTGCGCAATTTCTGATTTTTTAATCTTGGAATTGCAGTTAAAGACTAAAAATTATCTTAAATTTGCAACCAAATCATAAATAATCGTATAATTGTTATTACATCACAGAAACTGATCGCAACTAATAAAAAGCAAATTATGAAAAATTTCACCAGACTTTTTGTCATTCTGATTGCTGCCGTTCTTATGTCAGGCTGCAGCACTCTTGAGAAGATGAAGAAGAACGCCAATCTTGTCAATTACGAGATTACTCCCAAGGTCCTTGAGACTCACGGAGGGATTGTCGCAGCCCAGGTAAAAGCCACCTATCCTGAGAAATACTTTGACAAGAAGACCACGCTGAAGATCACCCCCGTTCTTACGTATGAGGGCGGTGAGACAGTATTTGATGAGCTGCTCTACGCTCAGGGTGAGCTTGTTCAGGCAAACAACAAGTCGGTCAGCTGGACTGGCGGTAACATCAGCTGGTCAGGTGACGTTGACTACATACCCGAGATGAAGGTATCAGAATTCATGCTTCGTGTTGAGGCTTCCAAAAAAGACAAAACACTGGCCTTTGATCCCATAAAACTGGCTGACGGCGTGATCGCCACATCCACACTGGCTGAAGACCATGCCAAGCCGATCGTGCTGAAAGACAAATATCAGCGTATAGTTCCCGAGCAGAAGATGGCCGACATTCTCTATATCATCAACAGATCTGACATCAGGTCGAGCGAATTGAAATCAGAGGATATCCAGGCACTGAAAGATTATATTGCTCTTGTGATGCAGAATGAAAGAATGGCAGTGAAGGGCGTTACAGCCAGTTCATATGCTTCTCCCGACGGTCCTCTCACACTCAACGAGAGACTGGCAGAACAGAGGGGCAAGGCTGCCGAGAAATATCTCCAGAAAGAGTACGGCAAAGTTCCCGAGCTTGCACAGTTCTTTTCAACCAAGACAACCCCTGAAGACTGGGACGGTTTCAAGACCCTCGTCCAGGAGTCGTCGATATCCGACAAGGAGCTTATCCTGAGAGTGCTCTCAATGTACCAGGATCCTGTCGTCCGCGAGCAGGAGATCAAGAACATGTCAGCCGCCTATGAGGCTCTTGCTGATGAGATCCTTCCCCAGCTCCGGAGATCTAAGTTTACCGTTGACGTTGACCTGATAGGCCTCAGCGACGAAGAAATCCTCGCTGCAATAAATGGTGATGCCTCAGTTCTCAGCCTCGAGCAGCTTCTCTATGCCGCAACACTTACCGAAGATGTGAGCGAGATGCTGAAGTATTACAAGATGGCTGCAGAGAAGGAACCCAAGTGCCTGAGAGCATGGAACAACATTGGATGGGCTTACCTTAATATGGGCAAGGCCGATGAGGCTATGGAAGCTCTTGAAAAAGCCAAGGCTATCAAGAATGACGACAATGTCAAGAACAACATGGGCTTCGCAGAACTGCTTAATGGCAACTACACAGCTGCTGCAGAGTATTTCAATTCGATGACAGCCGCCACCCCTGAGTCGAAGTTCGGACTCGGCACCATAGCCATCCATGAAGGCAGATATGACCAGGCAGTAAACTTCCTCGGCGACGAGCCATCAATGAACCTGGCACTTGCACAGCTCCTCAAGGGTGATGTCAACAAGGCACAGACTACCATGGCATCGGTTCCTCCCTGTAAGTGCGGTGCTCCTTCATACCTCAAGGCTGTTGTTGCTGCCCGCAATGACGACAAGGACGGGGTGATAAACGGACTCCGTGAAGCTATCGGATACAACAGCGACTGGAAGAACTATGCAATGACCGACCTCGAGTTTGCAAAATACTTCCTCGATGATACATTCATCGCAGTGACAAAGTAATTAAGCATCAGCTTAACAATGAGACCCCGCCGGCAGAGATGCAGGCGGGGTTTTTTTATCCGTGACGCCATCAGGGTCAGTTGGCATAGATGCAGACAGATAAACTGTATCACTGTCACGGGTGATGACGCAGGGGAGGTGCAGGCAAACCATTGACCTGTAAAGGTTGGCGCTGCGGCAATATTGCAGGCTCGTTGCTTACTTGCTGCGAATGCTCCTGCCGGCAAGCTCCCAGAGGACAATCCCGGCACTGACAGCCACGTTGAATGAATGCTTGGTACCGTACTGGGGGATCTCTATGCAGCTGTCCGACATCTCAACCACCTCCTCGCTGACACCCCTTATCTCATGCCCGAAGATCAGTGCATACTTCTCCCCCTCCCTGACCTCAAAGGCGTCAAGTGGTACAGCCTCGTCGGCCTGTTCTACAGAGATGATTCTGTAGCCCCTCTCCTTCAGCTCCCGTGCTGCGGCAGCAGCACTCTCCCTGTAACTCCACTCCACTGACTCGGTGGCTCCCAGAGCAGTCTTGTGGATCTCCCTGTGCGGCGGGGTGGCAGTGATGCCACACAGCCATAAAGCCTCAACAATAAAGGCATCTGCTGTACGGAATATCGAACCCACATTGTTGAGACTCCTCACATTGTCGAGAACCACGATGAAGGGCGACTTCGATGAAGAGCGGAATTCATTCACACTCTTGCGGTTCAGCTCATCATTTGTCAGCTTCCTCATGAAAGAAAATTTTAACGAAAATAAATATAAAAATGAGTAAATTACCTTCCTCAATCATGTTGCATCTTCAGGAACCGCAATTATCAGATAACTTGTCATGAACATTCACGAATACCAGGGTAAATCAATTCTTCAGTCTCACGGTGTGCCGGTGCAGGAAGGGTTTGTAGCTGAAACTGCCGAGCAGGCAGTGCTAGTGGCTGAAGAGCTAAGGAAGAAATTCGGAACGAAGATCTTCGTCATCAAGGCGCAGATACATGCCGGAGGCCGGGGTAAGGGCGGGGGCGTCAAGATTGCACGGTCGCCTGCTGAAGCCGCGGAGGTGGCATCACGGATGCTAGGCATGACACTGGTGACACCCCAGACCGGTCCGGCAGGGAAACCGGTGAGGAAGGTGCTGATCGCCCAGGATGTCTATTATGAAGGAGAATCAGATACCAGGGAGTTCTATATGTCTATCCTGCTCGACCGCAAGAGGGGATCCTATGTATTCATGTATTCTACGGAAGGAGGGATGGATATCGAAGAGGTGGCAGAGAAGAATCCGGAGGCCATCTTTACGGAGCCTGTTGATGCCACCTGCTGCCTCCATGACTTCCAGAAGCGAACCATAGCGTTTAACCTTGGGCTGCAGGGCAAGGCCTTCAGGGAGATGACCCGGTTCCTCGGGGGACTGTGGGATGCCTTCATCAGCTCAGACGCCTCGCTCATCGAGATCAACCCTCTGCTCAAGACCAGCGACGACAGGATAGTGGCAGTAGACTGTAAGGTGACACTTGATGACAATGCCCTCTTCCGCCATCCTGATCTTGCTGCCATGCGCGACCTCAATGAGGAAGACCCCACGGAGGTGGAGGCTTCGGAGAGCAGTCTCAACTATGTCAAGCTAGACGGTGATGTCGGATGCATGGTCAACGGCGCAGGGCTGGCGATGGCAACGATGGACCTGATACAGCTCTCGGGCGGAAGACCGGCCAACTTCCTCGATGTGGGCGGCGGGGCAAATGCCACGACCGTGGAGGCCGGGTTCAGGATCATACTAAAAGACCCCAACGTCAAGGCCATACTGGTGAACATCTTCGGCGGCATCGTGAGGTGCGACAGGGTGGCAGCAGGAATAATAGAGGCATATAAAACCATTGGTAACATAACAGTGCCGGTCATCGTAAGGCTACAGGGCACCAACGCCACCGAGGCCAGGGAGTTGATTGACGGTTCCGGTCTGAAGGTCATAGCTGCCTCCACATTCACCGATGCAGCCGAGAAAGTCCGGAGTGCACTGAGTTGAAAGGAACCGCAATCCTGCCGGTTTCCCTGAACCATGTCTGCCATCCCACCGACGGGACCCGGCAAAGAGAGTTGCCGCAGTTTACATGATGACACAACAATACGCAGATCTGATCATACCCGTTGCCCTTGCCGGCACCTATACCTACCTGATACCGCCGGCGATGAGGGGAGAGGTACGCCGCGGAAGCCTGGTGACCGTGCCCTTCGGACAGAGCAGGAGTACCACGGGACTGGTGGTCATGCTGCATGACACTCCGCCGGAGGGATTCACTCCCAGGGAGATATCTGAGCTGTTTGCTGATGAGGCCTCTATTCACGAACGACTGGCGGATTTTATCCTTTGGGTAGCAGATTACTATATGGCATACCCGGGAGAGGTGATGAAGGCTGCCATTCCCTCTGCTGATGATCTTCCGGGACGTGGCACCGCAAAAAGGAGAGGCAGCAGGAAGAAGGCGTATGCAGGTGAGGTGATCATGCCGGCACAGCTGAGCCCTGTACAGGAGAAGGCATACGACAGGATAAAGGAGCTCTACCGTGAACATGATGTTGTGCTCTTCCACGGGGTCACCTCCAGCGGCAAGACAGAGCTCTACATCCACATGATGCAGGAGCAGCTCGCCAGTGGCAGGCAGGTTCTCTATATGCTTCCCGAGATAGCCCTGACCACACAGATCATTGAAAGGTTGAAGAGGCATTTTGGTGACGGGATAGGGGTGTTTCATTCGCGACTCACACCGGCAGCACGCCGCGATGTGTGGAGCAGCGTGCAGTCCGGTGCCCTCAGGGCTGTGCTGGGCGTGCGCTCATCTCTCTTTCTCCCGTTCACCGACCTGGGACTGATCATTGTTGACGAGGAGCATGACTCTTCATACAAGCAGTATGATCCGGCACCCCGCTACCATGCCCGCGATGCTGCCATGATGCTGTCAAGGATACATGGTGGCAGGACCCTCCTGGGATCGGCCACGCCGTCGCTGGAGAGCTATCATAATGCCACGGCCGGCAGGTACGGGCTGGCAGAGCTGATGACCCGCCATGGTGAGGTGCTGATGCCGGAGATGATCATCGCTGATACCCGCTTCCCGGCAGGGAAGGGGAAGTCACCCTCTCATTTCTCCCGGCGCCTCCTGGATGCCATTACAGAGGCCCTCGTCAACGGGGAACAGGTGATACTGTTCCAGAACCGCAGGGGATTCTCTCCCTACCTCATGTGCCCCGACTGCGGATGGGTGCCGGGATGTTCCAACTGCTCCGTCAGTTATACCTACCACAAGAGCCTCGGACGTCTTGTCTGCCATTATTGCGGAAAAAGCGTCAGGCTGCCCTCCCTCTGCCCTGAGTGTGCCTCAGAAACACTGACCACCAGGGGATTCGGCACCGAAAGGATAGAGGAGGAGATCAGGCTGCTCTTCCCGTCAGCCACGGTCTCGAGAATGGACCAGGATACCACAAGGAAGCGTACCGCGTCCGCCTCAATACTCTCAGACTTTGCAGAAGGGAAGACCGACATACTCATCGGTACCCAGATGATCTCCAAGGGACTCGATTTCGAGAGACTCACCGTGGTGGGTATCCTCGATGCCGATACCATGATGCACTTCCCCGACTTCAGGGCCTTTGAACGAAGCTTTCAGCTGATGGAGCAGGTGAGCGGCAGGGCAGGACGAAGGACGCGCCGCGGAAGAGTTATCATACAGACGGCAGACCCTAATCATATCATTCTTCGCCAGGTGCTGAAACATGACTATAAGGCGATGTGTGCCACACAGCTCGAAGAGCGTTCGCTGTTCGGTTACCCTCCGTTCACAAAGATCATCAGGATATTTATCAGGCACCGCGATCCCGAAGAGCTGGACACCTCCTCAGCGCGGCTGGCCGCGGAGCTTCGCCGTCACCTCGCCGGCCATGTGCTGGGTCCTGAATTCCCGGCCGTGAGACAGGTGCAGAAATGGTACATAAAGACCATCATGGTCAAGATAGGAAGCACTCTCTCTCCTGCGCGGGTGAAGGAGGTCATTCGCAGGGCAGTGGAGGATGAGCTACGGATGCCGAGGAGTGGCCTGCTGCGTATTCACGCCGATGTGGATCCGCAGTGAAGGGAGAGTGGCCGCGCGGCATTTCCACCACTGCAGATCCGCAGTGACGGAGCAATCGCGGTGCCGTATTCAAACAGACAGGGATCCGCAGTGACAGAAGCAGTACATCAGGTTAAAATATTAAATTTACAGGCCAAAGACCCGCCTTACCGAACATGCCGGCCATTAATATTATTCAATAATCAGCACCGTATGAAAGTAATAATCCGGACACTGATCACTGCTGCCTTCGTGGCAGCTGTTGCCGCCTGCGGTCCCGCACCGGGCGATGACGGCACAAAAAGCCCTGCCGACCTGGCATCACCACTGATGGGTACAGACTCAGAATACCTTCTGTCGCACGGGAACACCTACCCTGCGGTGGCACTGCCCTGGGGCATGAACTTCTGGAGTCCACAGACGCGAAAGAACGGCGACGGCTGGGCATACACATACGATGATCACAGGATCGTGGGCATAAAACAGACACATCAGCCCAGCCCGTGGATCAATGACTATGCAGCCTTCTCACTGATGCCTGTCACCGGCGGCAGCCGGATTACCGAGGATGAGCGTGCCTCATGGTTCTCCCATAAATCGGAGGAATCGCACCCCTACCTCTACAACGTCTACCTCGCCGACTGGGATATTACTGCCGAGGTGACCCCCACCGAGAGATCTGCCATCTTCAGATTCACCTTCCCGGAGAGCGACTCCTCCGCAGTGGTTATTGATGCCTACCAGGGAGGATCAATGGTCAAATTCATACCGGAAAAGAACAGGGTCATAGGTTACTGCCGCAATAACCACGGAGGCGTGCCTGACAACTTCCACAACTGGTTTGTAATCGAATTTGACAGGGAGTTTGATTTCTACTCCTCGTGGGTTGACGGAACGCTTACAGCCGGCACTGCCGGCGGCGAGGGCGGTCATGCCATTGCTGTGGCAGGCTTTCGAACCCACAGGGGAGATACTGTGACTGCCAGGGTGGCATCCTCATTCATATCCCCGGAACAGGCACTCCTCAACCTCGAACGTGAGACCGGCGGACGCGACTTCGATGCGGTATGCAGTGCTGCCAGGGAGAGATGGAACACGGAACTCGGAAGAATAAAGGTGGAGGGGGGAGATGCCGACATGACGCGTACCTTCTATTCTGCACTGTACCGCACGCTTCTCTTCCCCAGGATGTTTTACGAATACGACATCGACAGCACCATTGTGCATTACAGCCCATACAACGGCCGGGTTTTGCCGGGCAGGCTCTTCACTGACAACGGCTTCTGGGATACCTTCAGGGCGGCAATGCCCCTGCTGACGCTTCTCTATCCGGAGATGAGCTCGCACATCATGGAGGGGCTGGTGAACACATACCTTGAGAGCGGCTGGCTTCCTGAATGGGCCAGTCCGGGCCACCGCGACTGCATGATAGGGAGCAACTCCGCTTCCATCATCGCTGACGCATACCTGAAAGGAATAAGAGGTTATGAGATCGATACCCTGTGGCAGGCGCTGGTAAAGAACACCAGGGGACATGGCCCGGTGCACTCCGTAGGCAGATACGGGGCAGAATACTACAACAGCCTGGGTTATGTACCATATGATGCGGGTATCAATGAAAATGTGGCACGCACCCTTGAGTATGCATATGCCGACTGGTGTCTGTGGCGGCTGGCGACAGAGCTCGGCAGGCCGCCTGAGGAGGCTGACCTCTTCCTGAAGCGCTCACAGAACTACCGGAATGTGTTTGACGCGGAGAGAAAGCTGATGAGAGGGAGGAACATCGACGGCACCTTCCAGTCGCCCTTCAGCCCCTACAAGTGGGGTGATGCCTTTACGGAGGGAAACAGCTGGCACTATACGTGGAGTGTGTTCCATGATGTGGCAGGACTGGCAGAGCTGATGGGAGGGCCGGGGATGATGGCCCTGATGCTCGACTCTGTATTTATCGTACCGCCCCTCTTCGACGACTCATACTATGGCTTTCCCATACACGAGATACGGGAGATGCAGGTGATGAACATGGGTAACTATGCCCACGGCAACCAGCCGGTTCAGCATATGATATACCTCTACAACTACACTCCCGAACCCTGGAAGGCACAGATGAGAGTCAGGGAGGTGATGGACAAGCTGTACAACTATACCCCTGACGGTTACTGTGGCGATGAAGACAACGGACAGACCTCGGCGTGGTACGTCTTCAGCGCATTGGGTTTTTACCCCGTGACTCCGGGTACGGGTGAGTATGTTCTGGGCTCACCACTCTTCAGGAAGGCTACTGTCAGCCTGGATGACGGCAGCAAGCTGGTTATCTCGGCGCCGGGAAACAACACCGAAAATGTTTTTGTGGATGAGGTGACCCTGAACAGGAAGAGGGTGGATGTCAACTATGTGACCCACTCACAGCTCAGGGCAGGAGGGACCCTTCAGTTCCGGATGAGTTCCGTCCCTGACAGGGAGCGGGGCGCTTCTCCCCGGTCTTATCCATATTCCTTTAGTTCAAACACACAATCTCAATAAACTAACTGTTAATCATGGCAAAAACAGACCTGTCAGGAATCTTTCCTCCTCTGCCCGCATCGTTTGATGGAGAGGAGAACCTCTATCCCGAAAAGATAAGATCAAATATTCAGAGCCTCGCCAGATATGAGCTGAGCGGTATACTGGTGCTCGGTTCCAACGGTGAGCAGGTCATGCTCTCCGAAGCTGAAAAGCGTGAGGCTGTGGCTGCCGCCAGGGAAGCAATGCCTCCTGGCAAACTGCTGCTCGCCGGTACCGGAGGGCAGTCGACACGCGAAACAATCAGGCTCACCAGGGATGCAGCCTCGGCAGGTGCTGACGCTGTGCTGGTGATATGCCCCTCATATTACAGGGGACAGATGACGGAACAGGCGCTGGTCAAACACTATCATGCTGTGGCTGAAACCTCACCCGTGCCGGTTGTGGTCTACAATATGCCGGCCAACACCGGTATTGATATGACCGCTCAGGCCATCATACAGATGGCTGGCCATCCCAACATAATCGGGATGAAGGAATCGGGCGGCAATGTTGTAAAGATGGGGGAGGTCCTCAACGCCACAGCGGGCGATTTCCAGGTATTGGCCGGCGGGGCAGGGTTCCTGCTTCCTGCGCTTGCCACAGGTGCAGTTGGGGGAATCCTTGCCCTGGCCAACATCGCACCTGCACTCTGTCTTGAAATCTATAAGTCATTTCTTGCAGGCGATATAGAGCATGCCCGGAGTCTGCAACATGCCGCTATCGCTCTCAATACTGCCGTCACCTCCCGGTGGGGTGTCCCTGCCCTGAAGGCAGCGATGGATCATCTCGGGTTGTACGGCGGGCCGGTGCGCAGGCCCCTGCTACCCGTCAGCGAGGAGGTCAGGAAAGATATTGTTGAGATGGTGAACGATAAAAGAGTAATTGCATTTAAGAACATTTAAAAGATATTGATATGAAGGGAAGAAAACTGTTAATGATACCCGGGCCGATAGAATTTGAACCTGCCGTGATGCAGGCAGTAGGAATGGCTACCACAAGCCATGTGGCTCCCGATTTTATTGAATCATTCGGCCACTCCCTGGAGATGATGAGGGAGGTATGGATGGCGCCGTCAGGGCAGCCTTTTATCATGGCCGGCACGGGAACACTGGCCATGGATATGGCAGGGTCCAACCTGGTGGAGCCCGGCGACAGGGCACTGGTGGTCTCCACCGGATATTTCGGGTTGAGATATGCCGAGCTGCTGAAGAGATATGGTGCCGACGTTACACTGCTCAATGCTCCTGCCGGTGATGTGGTGAAGCCGCATGAGATAGAGGCGGAGCTGAAGCGCAGGCAGTATAGGTTGATGACCTTTACCCATGTAGACACATCGACGGCCGTCAGGGTTGAGCCGGAACCCATGGGCAGGCTGGGGGAGAGATACGGGGTGCTGACCATCCTCGACGGTGTCTGTTCCGTTGCCGGCGAGGAGATACGGCAGGAGGAATGGAAGATAGATGTGGTGCTGACGGCATCACAGAAGGCTGTGGGCGTGCCTCCGGGACTGGCACTGATGGTTGTTTCCGAAAAAGCAATGCAGGCCTGGCAGGAGAGAAAGAGCCCGGCAGGGAGCTACTACTGCGACTGGACCAACTGGCTGCCGGTCATGAAAGCATACGAGGAGCGCCGTCCTGCCTATTTTGGTACTCCGGCAGTAAACCTGGTATGGGGACTTGAAGTAAGCCTCGGACTGATACTGAAAGAGGGAATGGAGGAGAGATTCAGAAGGCATAAACGCATCGGGAAGATGTTCCGGGAGAATATGAAAAGTCTGAAGCTGAAAATGATACCCGTCAGTGATGATGTCAGCGCAAACACACTGTCTGCCATATTGTACCCCGGGGGAGTGAGGGCAGCTGACTTTATGAGATCGATAAGCACCTCTGATGTGATACTTGCCGGCGGATTGTTGCCGGAACTGAAAGATAAATATTTCCGTGTCGGCCATATGGGAGCGGTAACTGCCGGGGACATACTTGTTACGGCGGCCTCTGTCGAGCGGGCACTTAAAGAGTGCGGCTATGTCACCGGATAAAAACTATTCAGGCATAATAAATCATTAAAAAATCAATAGTCATGTCACTTACGGAAAAAATCGCAGCCGACCTGATGGCAGCCATGAAGGCAAAGGATACACTGGCACTTGAAGCGTTACGTGCTGCCAAAACAGCCTTTATCATGGCCAGGACAGAGAGAGGATCCGGAGCTGTTCTGAGTGCCGATGAGGAGATTAAGATAATTCATAAACTTGTGAAGCAGCGAAAGGAATCTGCTGCCATCTACAGGGAACAGAAGAGGCCTGATCTTTATGAAAAGGAGGAGAACGAGGCAGAAGTACTGGAGAAATACCTGCCTGCAAAGATCAGCGATGAGGAGCTTGAAAATATCCTGAAGGCGATCATTGCCCGCGTGGGAGCCCAAACGCCGTCAGACATGGGTAAGGTCATGGGCGTCGCTGCGAAAGAACTGGCGGGCAGGGCAGACGGACGGGAAATATCGGCAAAGGTAAAGCAACTTCTGGGCTGACAGGGAGAGTAAGATATCAGCCCTTATCCGCTTCAGGGAAGTTCCTGTCATTTTCGAGCATACGCAGTATCCTCCTGCGCCTGTCAACAAGATCGGTCAGCTCAATGAGCATATCAGCATTGACAAACCTTGCCATGGGCAGGACATACTTCTCGGTCTGATCAAGATAATCCGAAATCTTCTGCTCTGTCTGGATATCGCGATGAAGATCGGTGAGATTGCTGATCCTGTCAGCACACTTGAGCAGGTGGGCATTTCGTGATCCCTTTTCCAGCACACGCTGAAGATACTGCTCCTTGGTCTCATCCTTTCTCCTGGTCACCTCCAATACCAGGTCAACGACCGCCGGGCCTTCACCGTCAATCCATCGGATCTCATCAATCTGGGTCTCGGGCATGTCTTCAAGCAGGTCATGAAGCAGAGAGGCCTTAAGGAGCACGCTGTTGGAGTAGAACTTATAGTCCAGCAGAATCCCCAGGGTAGAGAAGCAATGCCGGAACTGGTTGCCGCCTACAGCTCTCTGAACACTTATCAGAGCGGTCGCTTTAAGTATATACGGTGCCAGTACAAGATTTTTCAGACTTTCCAGGGAGGTCATAGGTGTCAGATTAACACTTTAAAAGTATGGAATCATCATTATTGGGCGGTCTCCGGCAGCCTGCCAGTTATAAACACTGTTTCCACAATATCAACAGTACGACATACAGGGGCGGAAGTCAGAATTCAACTGTTATTGAATTCTTCTCAATTCCAAGAGCTGCCAGCTGTTTCTTTAAGGCATTCATCATGGGCGGGGGTCCGCACAGGTAAAACTTTGAGTTGAAGTCACCCGTATTGGCCAGTAAAAATTCCTCGCTGATCATTCCGTGGTAGTAATCAGGATGTTCCTCCTCTGAGAGGATATTTATAAAATCCGATCCCAGTAGCTCCCTTAACTCTTTTTCCATGATTATATCGGCTTTTCTTTTGTTGGCGAAGATCAGCCTGTTGCCCCTGAGCTGGTTTTTGGTTTTCAGGTCCCTGAAGATTGACACAAAAGGAGTAATGCCCGATCCGCCTGCTATAAAGGTTCCGGGGCCGTTATATGAAATGGCACCCCACGCATTCCTTATGATAAGTTCATCACCTGGTACGAGTTTATCAATTTCGTTCGTCACCCCTTTGTGCGAGGGATATATTTTAATGATAAACTCAAGATAGGGATCATGGTTTAACCCCGTAAAAGTGAAGGGTCTCTTTTTATTCTTGAGCTCCGGGGTATTTACTGACACATCTGTAGCCTGCCCTGGTATAAATGAATAACCTGCCGGCTTTTCAACCTGTAATATTTTTACATCATGAGTCAGGCTACCCGTGCTGATAATTTTAACTGTGTGTTCCTCCATCTGTCTGCTATATCTTTCATCAACAAAACGGAGCAGAGAATTGTTTAACATTACGGTGAGTCTAACCGTGAGTGTTTGATCTATCTTTGCATCCTAATTCAAAGGTACAATTTTAAATGTCTGAAGGGAAATTGAAAGCTACCGGTAGCGGTCTGAAGGATCTTGGCAAGTTATACAGGTTCCTGAAGCCCTATGTCTGGTTATTTATCCTCGGGATGTTTTGCCTGCTTATGTCCACGGGTGCGAGCCTGATGTTTCCCAAGCTCCTGGGCGACATGGTTGATCTGGGTACCAAAGGCAGGATGATGGAGGAGATAACCAGGACGGGGCTCATCCTGATGGCTATTCTTGTCGCCCAGGCTCTGTTTGGATATACCAGAACAAGGCTGTTTGTAGTTGTGACAGAGAAAACCCTGGCTTCCATCAGGCAGCATATTTACAATCACCTTATCAAACTGCCAATGTCATTCTTCTCCGCAAGAAGGGTGGGGGAGCTTAACAGCAGGATCTCATCGGACATAGCGCTGCTGCAGGATACACTTACGTATACCCTTGCGGATCTTATATCTCAGGTAATTGTCATAATAGGTGGTATAACGTTGATGGCCATCAGCTCTTTTCAGCTGACGCTATTCACGCTGGCCATCGTGCCGGCCATATCACTTCTGGCTTTTTTCTCCGGCAGAGCCATTCGCCGGTATTCGAAGAAAGCCCAGGCTTTTGTCGCGGAGTCAAACACCATAGTGGAGGAGACCCTCCAGGGTATACAGAATGTGAAGGCATTCACCAACGAGGCTTTTGAGAGTGAACGTTACCGGGCGAAGACGGAAGAGGTAGCCAGGATGGGCATAAAGGGAGGGAAATACCAGGCTGCCATATCATTTATTGTACTGGGATTTTTCATTTCCATGGCAGCTGTGATATGGCGGGGTGCTGCCATGATTGCCAACGGACAGATGGAAGCGGGACAGCTCTTTTCATTTGTAATTTATTCGGGGTTCATCGGTGGAAATATTGCAGGAATGGCAGGTGTATACACACGGCTGCAGAAGACACTTGGTGCATCGGAGAAGCTATTGCTGCTGCTTGATGAGAATGCAGAAGACATTGATGAAGAGTATGTTCCCGATGCTTCCCATGCCCTTCACGGACAGATCACCTTTGACAGCGTAGGATTCAGGTACCCGTCCCGCGACGAGGTTGTGGTGCTGGGAGAGGTAAGCTTCACCGTCGATCCCGGCCAACAGATTGCCCTCGTGGGCCCCAGCGGGGCGGGGAAGTCAACCATTGCATCGCTGATGCTGAGGTTTTATGACCCGACCGAAGGGATAATCAGGTTTGACGGCCGCGACGGCCTCAGTTTCCCGGTAACCTCACTCCGGGCACAAACGGCTGTGGTGATGCAGGATGTATTCCTGTTCGGAGGCACGATCCGTGAGAATATAGCATACGGAAGACCTGGAGCCACGGAGGATGAGATAATGGAAGCTGCAGTACAGGCCAACGCATGGGACTTTATACAATCATTCCCCGATAAGCTGGAAACGGTTGTGGGTGAGAGGGGAGTGCAGCTGTCGGGGGGGCAGCGGCAAAGGATTGCCATTGCCCGCGCAGTGCTTAAAAACCCCAGGATATTAATCCTGGATGAGGCTACCTCATCACTCGATTCCGAATCTGAAAGACTGGTGCAGGAGGCGTTGGAGAAGCTTATGGAGGGCCGCACCTCACTGGTTATTGCCCACCGGCTTTCAACGGTTCGCAAGGCAGACAAGATAATAGTACTGAGCGGCGGAAAGATCATTGAGCAGGGGACTCACACCGAGCTGCTGTCAAACGGCAGCGGACTGTACAAAACCCTCACAGAGCTACAGTTTAGCATCTGAGCCTGCCACCCCCGGGTCAGACGGCTGACTTCATCTTCTTTACCTTCGGAATAGATATTCATGTGATAACAGGTACGGCACTGTTGCGGATATAACATTCCAGGCATATCTTTCCGGGCAGTATGAAATGGGTTGCCTGTTATTCCTTCTGAGTCAGATAATTTCTTTTGGCTGTTCCTTATCTCAGGGACACTACGGGTACAGAAGCCTTATGGTCCATCCTCCTTCAGAGGCGGTCCTGATATACTGGAGCCT
This sequence comes from uncultured Bacteroidales bacterium, assembly GCA_937871625.1. Taxonomy (GTDB): domain Bacteria; phylum Bacteroidota; class Bacteroidia; order Bacteroidales; family VadinHA17; genus SR-FBR-E99. Next base: position 17,336 of record CALMRD010000369.1, read on the forward strand.
GTCATGCAGGCGGTGCTCCCTTCCCTGCCAGAACTCAACATAATCCGGTACGAGATAATATCCGCCCCACTCTTCAGGCCGGAGAACAGGTCTGTCGCGATACTTCTCTTCTGCCTCGGTGGCCATTCGCTCAAGCATCTCCCTGTTATCCAGCTCCCTGCTCTGCTGTGATACCACGGCGCTGATCTGGCTCTGCCTGGGTCTGCTCCTGAAATAGGCATCCGACTCTTCGGCGGAAAGCCTGAAGACCTTTCCTCCGATTCTTACCTGTCGGTAGAGTTCATGCCAGAAGAATGTCATGGCGGCGTGATTATTCTGTTCCAGCTCCTCACCCTTACGGCTGCTGTAGTTGGTAAAGAAGGAGAATCCTTTCATGCTGAAATCTCTTAACAGAACAATTCTTCCTGACGGTCTGCCGGCGGCATCTGCCGTAGCAAGATGTACTGCATTGGGCTCCTTAACGCCATGTGAAATGGCATCGTCCATCCATCTCTCAAACTGGATGATCGGGTCTTCCGCAAAATCACCGGGGTCAATACCGGCTCCGTGGTATTCATTCCGGAGTAGGCTGGTTGTTCTTCGCACGCTGTTCATTCAGGGTAGTTTATCATAGTAATTCACAATGCTTAACAACTGTTGCGCCAATAAGTTTAGGGGGCAGGGGGCCTGTTTATATGAAAATATTACCTTTATACCTCAAAACAGAGATGATATGACTGCGACACGCATTTTGTTGATGATTGCACTGACGGTGGCCCTGCTTGCTCCGGCGAAAGTCAGTGCACAGGTGCCTGTTCAGGTATCAAATGAGAGGGTCATCTCCGGGGGCCGGGCCTTCTTCATGCATGAGGTGCTGAAGGGTCAGACCCTCTATTCCATCTCCAGGGCCTACAAGGTGACCATTGATGCCATAACACGTGAGAATGTGATCCCTGCCAGTGGCATCCAGGCAGGCCAGATGCTGAGGATACCCATATCTGCAGCAGCTTCCGGAGCAGCATCAGGAGCCTCTTCCGCCGCTCAGCCGGTGCCGATGCCAAAACCGCGTCCCGCAACCGTCACTCCCACAGGATCGGCATCATCTTCCGGCATCAGGATATCACGTGAAAAGATCGTATTCAACAACAGGGAATATTACATCCACCAGGTACTGAAAGGGCAGACCCTCTACTCCATTGCAAAGGCATACAGGGTTACAATACTCGATATCGACCGCGAAAATGTGATTCCCGCCAGCGGCATCCAGGCAGGACAGGTATTAAGGATCCCGGCATCTTCGTCACTGGTGGTGGAGGATGAAGCTCCGGCGCCTCCCGCAGCCTCTGCCGGCGCCACTCAGCTCCCTTCAGCTGCAGAGACCCCTGCCAGGGCTGTTGAGAAGCCTCAACCCCTGCCGGTTCAGGAGAAGCCCCAGACAATTCCTGCACAGGAGAAGCCCATGCAGGAATCCCGGTTTCCGCATCAGGAGCAGGCTGAAGCACCATCCGGCAAAGTGACGGCGGACCCCCAGCCTTCAAAGACGGAAGAGCCCACGGCAAAGGAAGAGACTCCCGATCAGCCCGGGGAAGTACAGGCACAGGAACCTGGCCAGAAGAGCGAACCGCCGGCAGTCAAGCCGCAACCTGAAAAAAGAAGGGTGCACAAGGTCAGAAAGGGAGAGTCACTATCCGATATAGCTGATAAATACGGCATCACAGTCCAGGAGCTGAAAAAGGCAAACAAGGGAGTAATATTCGCCATGCCTGACATGCGCCTGGTGATACCCTCGCCGGAGGAATCAGAGCAGAAATAGATCCG
>CALMRD010000370.1 GCA_937871625.1 uncultured Bacteroidales bacterium
GCGTCACTCTACTTTTTCTGGAAATCCAGTCCTCCCTTCATGGCCTTGCTGAGGAACTCACCTCCAGGGGTCAGCTCATAGTTCCATGACTTCAGCATCTGGGGCCACCATTCGGGATCGTATATCCAGCACACCCAGCTTATCCCCCGATCCTCGAGGAACCTGATGATGCGATTACCATAGTCCTGGTAATCAGGCGATGCCATGTCTGTATGCAGCCCGAACTCCGTGGCAACCACAGGCACCGAGGCAGCAGCAAATGCGAAGTTCTCCTCCCACCGGGGCTCCCAGGGCTGGCCACGCTTGAAGGCATAGGGATGAGTCACATATGCTATTCCTTCCGCATTTACCGGGTCATCGCGTAAAGGGGAGAGATCATAGGCCCAGTCGAGCCCCGCCACCAGCGGTATGGTCTCACTGTCATAAGCCCTGATCAGGCTGATCATCTGCTCATTTATCTTCTTCCACTCCGACCATGGCAGTGAGCCCAGTTCGCCGCGGTAGATGGTCGGTTCGTTAAACAACTCATAGAAGGCTACCGTGTTATGCCCCGCAAAGTTCCGCGCAATGGTTCTCCAGAACTCGTATGTCTCTCTCTTCGTGGTGTTGTACATAGGGTCCTGGAAGAGTTCCATCCAGAGGTTACCGATAGTGTGCCAGTCGATTATCACATACATGCCCAGGTCGGTGCACCAGTCAACTGCCTCCCGCAACAGTGCCATGTATTTTTCCGGTGTTCGTTCGCGCCATGCCACGGGGTGAACAGGGATGCGGACGATCATCGCGCCGCTCTTTTTAACCTGCTCGAAATGAGCCTTATTCCAGTGTCCCTGTCGTTCGATCTTGTCAGGGTCGGAGATCGATAATCCGCGGAAGAGTACACTCTCGCCGTCCGGGGTGACGAATCTATTGCCCTGAACCTTTATCAGGGGAAGGATTTTTGCCTTCGGGTCAGGGTCCGGACGTGATGTCGGGTCACCAAAGTACCACGGTTTGGCATCCTGGGCGGCCAGTACCGGAGTTGCCATGAAGGCTATCAGCAGGATAACATGAAAGAGCGATTTTGTTTTCATTTCATATTTGTTGTTGGTATTGATACATCAGCGATTTGAAGGATATGAATGTAGTAAATCCGCTGTTACAATCAAAGTGCCTGACAGAACAATAGTGCCCGGCTGAGTAATAGAGCCTGGCTGTGTAATAGTGCCCGGCTGAGTAATAGTGCCCGGCTGAATCAGTTGGTCCGGCAGAAGAATATCAACCCGACAGTATTTGTGATCACCTACATGACGCAGGTGGCCCGCTGGTAATGTTGCCCGACTCCGGAAGAACAAAAACAGAGGGCCGATGTTATTCCTTTATATCAACTTACAGAATGGACAACATTAAAATCGCATTTTTTGATGCAAAACCATATGATATTGAATCATTCAATGAGGTGAACAGAAACGTTGGCTTTACCGTTAAGTACTTCAAGTTTCACCTTACTCCCGACAACGTTGTCCTGGCGCAGGGGTATGACGCGGTGGTCATATTCGTAAATGATACAGTGGACGCTGAGATGATAATGAAGCTCAAGGAGTACGGGGTGAAGCTTATTGCCCTTCGCTCTGCAGGATTCAATAACGTCGACCTGAAGGCGGCGCTGAACAATGTCAGTGTCGCGAGGGTACCTGCATATTCGCCCCATGCCATTGCCGAACATACGGTTGCACTTATGCTGACGCTTAACCGTAAGGTGCACAGGGCTTACTTCCGTACAAGGGATACCAACTTCGCCCTGAACGGTCTGCTGGGCTTTGACATGTATGGCAAGAGTGCCGGGGTGATAGGAACAGGAAGGATAGGGAGGGTCCTGACAAAGATCCTCCGGGGCTTTGGTATGGAGGTGCTGCTCAACGACAGATACCCTGACGAGCAGTTTGCATTGGAGACGGGCGCCAGGTATGTGGATATGGAGGAGCTCTACAGGAATTCTGACATTATCTCGCTGAACTGTCCGCTGACGAGGGAGACGGAGTATATGATAAATGCCTCAACCATAGGTATGATGAAAAAGGGTGTGATGCTGATCAATACCGGTCGTGGTAAGCTCATCAGGACAGCCGACCTTATCGAGGGGCTCAAGAGCGGGCAGATAGGATCTGCCGGGCTCGATGTATACGAGGAGGAGAGCCAGTTCTTCTTCGAGGATCTCTCCGACAGGGTGCTGGCTGATGATGTGCTGGCACGTCTCCTGAGCTTCAACAACGTGATAATTACCTCTCACCAGGGCTTCTTTACCCGGGAGGCCATCCGCAACATTGCGGAGACAACTCTTAGGAACATTGATGATTTCTTCGCCGGTCGTAAGCTGGAGAATGAGGTATGTTATAATTGTAATAACTGAAAATCATTACTGGTAAAAACTTGACAACTGGTTTTCAGTGGTTTATATTTAACCTTTCTTTCAACCAAAAAAAAGAAGCACCTATGAAAAAGAACTCACTGATGGCACTAAGCGTGTCAATGCTGTTTGCGGCCACATTAACCGCTCAGCCCCAATTAGGGGCAGGGGTTAAGGGCGGTATCAACCTGGCAACTCAATCTACAACCGGGGCAGGAGAGAATGTTGCCGTTCGTCAGTTGCTTGGCTTCAACGCCGGTGTTTACGCAAACGTATTCGTCATGGACTTTCTGGCTGTTCAGCCGGAACTGATGGTCTCTACCAGGGGATCCGACTGGGATGATCCTTATTACAACGTCAAAGACCTTTTAACCTACATCGATCTCCCTCTACTTGTTAAATTCCAGCCGATAGAATATGCAAATATTCATGTCGGACCACAGTTCGGTTATTTGGTTGCTGCAAAGCAGGAGGATAAGGACGACGGGGACATTATTGACATAAAGGAGTGGTACAACTCTTTAGATCTGGGACTGGTAATTGGCGCGGAAGCCAATCTGCCATTCAGGATCAATTTCACGATAAGGTATGTCATAGGACTGATATCCGCCACCAATGACGTTGAATATATTGACCCCTGGAGAAATAACTTCCTCCAGTTCTCCCTCGGGTACAGGATTATAGGTGATAAATAGAAGGCAGTGAAATACTCCTCCTGATAACATTCATCGTGCGTTAATACAGAGGGTGCTCCGCAAATTGCAGGGTCCCCTTTTTGCACAGGATTATATGATAAAATAAAGAGAGGCCCCGAAAATGACGCCTCTCTTATTATTTAATTGATTTCCGCTTATTGAAGAGCTTCCTTGTAGAGCTCATCCACCTTTTTCCAGTTGACCACGTTCCAGAAGTTGCCAACATAATCAGCTCTGCGGTTCTGGTACTTGAGATAGTAAGCATGTTCCCAGACATCAAGTGCAAGGATCGGTGTACCGCGCTTCGAAGCAACGTCCATCAACGGGTTGTCCTGGTTTGGAGTCTGTGACACGAACAGTTTGCCGTCTGCATCAACTGCCAGCCATGCCCATCCGCTTCCGAACTGGGTCTTGGCGGCTGCCTCGAATTCAGCCTTGAACCTGTCGAATGATCCGAAGGTCTTGTTTATCGCATCCATCAGGGCGCCTTCAGGCTGTCCGCCGGCGTTGGGGCCCATCACCTGCCAGAAAAGCATGTGGTTGAAATAGCCGCCGCCGTTATTGCGGATAGCTGCAGGGAACGCACTCACCTTTGCAAAAATGTCTTCAAGTGAAAGGTGGTCAATCTTGTTCTCTGTTGCTGCCTTGACAAAGTTGTCGAAATAGGCCCGGTGATGTTTGGTATAGTGAATCTCCATCGTCTGGGCGTCAATATAGGGCTCCAGCGCACTGTATTCGTACGGAAGCTCCGGAAATGTGTATCCTTGTGCCATAGTTCTGTTGTTTACTGTTATGATACTGAAAATGAAAGTGATAAGTAAAAGCGCTTTGGTTTTCATTTTTGTTTTGTTTTAATTGTAAAACATTGTCGCTGACGATTTGTTCACGACCTGACTTTTTATAAATTTGAAATTAGTTAGCCAGCTTTCAAAGGTAAAGTTACGAAACATCAAAAACTGATAGCATGAAATGGCAGGGACGTCGCGGCAGTGACAACATTGAAGACCGTAGGGGCATGAGTACCGGCACCAAAGTCGTTGGCGGAGGTATAGGAACTCTGGTAATTGTCTTGATTGTAATGCTTCTGGGTGGTGATCCGCAGAGTGTTATTGAGCAGATGGACCAGGGTGCGGCCACCGGTCCGTATGAATCTTCGGAAGCTGAAGACCAGATGGCTCAGTTTGTCTCTGTAGTACTGGCTGATGTGGAGGATGTATGGACCGAGATCTTCAGGCAGTCCGGGGCCACATACCGTGAGCCCACACTGGTACTTTTCCGTGACCAGGTGCAGTCGGCCTGCGGATACGCAACCGCAGCGAGCGGTCCTTTCTATTGTCCCGCTGACATGAAGATATATATTGACCTGAGCTTCTGTGACGATCTGGCAACAAAGTACGGTGCCCAGGGTGATTTTGCGATCGCCTATGTGATAGCGCACGAGGTGGGGCATCATGTACAGAATCTTCTCGGTATACTTGATGAGGTCACCAGGGAGCGGCAGCGACTGAGTGAGGTGAGGGCCAACCAGCTCACCGTCAGGCTCGAGCTGCAGGCCGACTTCTTCGCAGGTGTATGGGCCCATCATGCCAGCAGGATGTTCAACAGCCTCGAGGAGGGAGACATTGAGGAGGCACTCAACGCAGCTGCATCCATCGGTGATGACGTACTGCAGAAGAAGTACCAGGGCCGGGTGATCCCCGACACTTTCACCCACGGCACTGCTTCCCAGCGCTCCAGCTGGCTTCGCAAGGGATGGGTGACAGGCGACGTGAGTCAGGGCGACACCTTTTCGGCTGCCATATAAAGTATCGGTGACATCTGGAGGCTACGGCCAGAATAGTAAGTATTGGCGATAACCGGAGTCTTCGGCCGGAACAGTAACTATCAGCGACACCTGGAGTATCCGGCTGAACAGGTAACAATCCGATGTAACAACGTGGATCAGGACTTAAAAGGCACAGTTCACAGTGCCGCCAACTGCCGCTATGGTTATCAGTTCTTCATGCTGACAGGCTGCCCGGTTGCCTCAAGGACATTCCACCACAGCTCACCACCAATGTCTATTCTCTTGCGTTTTGCCACCGTGACGGGGATGGGTACAAGGGTAAACCTGTCGTTCCAGAATCCCGCCACGAAGTCAGTCTTTCCGGCCATGGCGGCATGCACCGCATTCTGTGACAGAAGGCTGCAGAACTTGCTGTCGTTGGCGATGGCAGGGGCGCTGCGGATGATATAGCTTGGATCAATATATTTAATGGAATGGGGGAAGCCTGCTGCTGTGAATTCCTCCTTTATCTTCTGCTTGAGAAAAATGCCGATATCCCTGAATTTAAGATTGCCTGAAGCATCTTTCTCATTGTTTTCCGGACCGAACAGATCCTGTCCTGCCCCCTCGGCCACAACCACCACGGCATGATGCCTCTCCTCAAGGCGTTTGCGCAGCACACTGAGGAATCCCATGGGACCGTGGAGGTCAAAGGGGAGCTCAGGCACCAGCACGAAGTTTACCTCCTGGATGGCGAGAGCGGCGCTGGCGGCTATAAACCCCGACTCCCGTCCCATCAGCTTGACCAGGGCTATGCCGTTGTAAGCTCCTGCGGCTTCATTGTGTGCGTGCCTGATGACATCATTGGCGATTGAGAAGGCCGTCTCAAATCCGAATGACTTATGGATCAGGTCGATATCATTGTCAATCGTCTTCGGAATGCCTGCCACCACTATCTTCAGCTTCCTCTTTTTAATCTCTTCATTTATGGCATGAGCTCCGCGCAGGGTGCCATCACCGCCGATGCAGAAGAGAATGTTGAGGTTCATTATCTCTATTGTGTCAACCATTCTACTCACCTCCTGGTTGCCGCGCGAGGTGCCGAGGATAGTCCCCCCGGTGAGGTGGATATAGTTTACCAGCGAAGGTGTAAGTTCAATCACCGGATGGTTGTAGTCGCAGTTCAGGCCCTCGTAGCCGTACCTGATACCCACTATCCTGTTCACCCCGTACCTGTAGTAAAGCTGGTTGAAGAGGCTTCGAATGACATTGTTCAGCCCGGGGCACAGCCCGCCACAGGTCACGATGCCCACCTTGGTCTTGGCAGGTTCGAAGAATATCTTCTCCTTCGGGCCGGCCTTCTCAAACGATATGGGTGTCTGGTCGTTCCCGCGGTACCTGTTGAAGCTCTCCAGGGAGACATCATAGAGCACTCTCTCATCATCACCGACGAATTTGTATACAGGGCTGCCGGGCTTACGGTTCTGTTTCAGGGGAGAAGTCACATTTCCCTTTCCGAGAGTGGGCACCAGGAAATCTTCATATTTCATAGTCATGCGATTGTTACTGTAGGTGTGGCCTGCTGTTGGTTTGAGTCTGAAGCATTTTCAAAGATAGGAAATTTTGCGGGTTGAGGCTGTTGCCGGGGGGAGTAGCAATGTGACTCGCGGGGTCATGCAGCAGAAAAAATTGTAATAAAATGGTATTCTGAACCATAGATTGTACTTTCATAAATTCACAGGCAAATTACAGGGACTGATCGATTTGGCAGAAACAGGAGAGGTTGTCGGTTTCATAATGGGTCATTTTGCTTCTGGTACATTTTTTCAGACTCACGCGCTAATGATGAAGCGACTGTCCTGATATGGCATCAGAAAAGAGATAAGGTAAAGGGCATTTCTATTCATTACCGTGATGTTATTAGCTTTCAGCTGATGGTCTGGGTTGGCATTCTTGCCGGTTTGTGGATCTATTGGAGAGCACATCAGCCAATCCCGTTGATAATGATATTCCTGGCAAATGCTGCAATTTCCATTCTGAATACTGTCAGAGTTGTTTCCGGGGAACCTTACAGGCATGTTTCCTTCTTTAAATCAGGAAGGAAAGGCGAAAAAACCAGATAGTCAACATTCTCTGGATGGGATATTTCAATTTATGGGATTGTCAAACTTCCTGAAAGGGTCCCTGCCATTTGTCTGTCGTTCATGCCAGCGCCAAACCGACTCTCTTCTATTATGAAGGTGCAGTTGCAAAGCTTCTTTTAAATTTCCTTACTTTTGAATATCTACAGAGACGAATTACCCAAGGCTTGCTTGATGAGCTGATCTTGTAATAAAAAAATAGTGATATGGACTCTCATAATCAGCGCATAGCGAAAATGACTTTCTCTTCTGTTTACCCTATGTACCTTGCGAAGGTGCAGAAGAAAGGCAGGACAAAGGAAGAATTGCACCAGGTTATCGAATGGTTAACGGGTTTCGACGACATGAAGCTGCAGGAGCTGATAAATGAGAAAGTGACGTTTGAGGCCTTTTTTCAGAAAGCCTCACTGCATCGCAATGCACATCTCATCACAGGGGTGATCTGCGGATACCGGATTGAGGAAATCGAAGATCCCCTGACCCGCCAGGTAAGATACCTTGACAAACTGGTGGATGAGCTGGCAAAGGGAAGAAAAATGGAGAAGATACTGCGAACCTGATTCAGCGACTGTGCTGCGCTATATTTACCATGACAAACCCTGTAGCAGTCATTCTGCCCAACCCTGACAAGCAGGGCGGAAACGACTGATTCAATCATGCTGATTGCACCTACATTTTTACTACTGCCATTCCGGATCCGGAATGGCAGAAATTTATAGATTTACTGATAAAAATCCTGGCAAAATGAAAGCAGTCGTTTATGAAAAGAAGGCTTATCCTGATAAGCTCGTCTATTGTGATGTTGACAGACCGGTTCCCGGGGAGAATGAGGTTCTTGTCAGGGTGCATTCGGTCTCGCTGAACGCGGCGGATTATCGTTCAATGAAGATGGGACTGATCCCTAAAAGGAAAATCTTTGGAGCAGATATTTCCGGCAGGGTGGAAGCGGTCGGGGTGAATATCAGGGAGTTCAACCCTGGTGATGAGGTGGCGGGTGATCTTGCCGGCGCCGGGTTTGGTGGTCTCGCCGAATATGTTACTGCTCCGGAAGCATTTATTTTACACAAGCCGAAACAGGTCTCGTACGAAGAAGCTGCAGCAATACCGATGGCCGGAGTGACTGCTCTTCAGGCGTTACGTGATAAGGCAGCAGTGCAAAGGGAACAAAAAGTGCTCATAATTGGAAGTGCCGGTGGGGTGGGAACATATGCCGTCCAACTGGCAAAGTATTTCGGATGTGAGGTGACAGGGGTATGCAGCACGAAAAACGCTCAGCAGACCTTATCCCTTGGCGCTGATCATGTCATTGACTATACAAAGGAGAGGTTCCTGGAGACAGATTACCGCTATGACATTATCCTTGGAATAAATGGAAATTACCCTTTACATGCCTGCAGGAGGGTTCTGACATCTCACGGAGTATACGTCATGATTGGTGGATCACTGTCGCAGATATTTAAATCAATACTTTTTGGCTGGCTCTTATCACTTGGATCAAGGAAAATGTGGTTTTTGTCTGCCAAACCGAATAAAACTGACCTGGAGTTTCTTATGGGGCTGTTGGAAAAAGGGATAATCCGGCCTGTCATTGACCGGCAATATCCGCTTGAAAGAACTGCCGAAGCGATGAATTACCTGATGGAAGGACACTCCTCCGGGAAGGTGATAATTAACATTGTGAAGTAATAGGATATCAGGATTGTCAAGCCCCATTAAGAGCTGCACATAATTGAAAAACAAATTAGGTCGAGTTAAAGTTAGGGTTCATTTAAATAGGATGCCGGAAATTTAAACCCGGGGATCGGTTATTTATTCTTCAGGAAGGTGAGAGTGATTAACAAACAGTAACCATTTCAATGATTGATTTTTAAAAATCAAGGTAATATTTAGTATTAATACGATTTTTTAATTAAATTGGATCAACTTTGATTCTCTGTTAGTCAATAGACTGACCATGAAAGAAGGACTAAACATTCTGTACTTTATTCTTCTACCGGGGTTACAGAGATAAGCCATCATCCAATGGAACGAGCTTACTTCATTTTGTCGTCTGCCAGGGTGATACTGCTCTCGATAATCCTTTACCTGGCAAATCCGTATACAAGGGATGTTTCAGCACAGGATGACCTAAAAAGACATAGTTTCTTCTTTATTCCTGGTGGAGCCTATCATGGAAAAAACTCTCCGAATGAATTTACCCGGACTTACTGTAATATTATGAATGACCTGCTGGGTGAGGATTTTACAATCATTGATAAACCTGTCAGCAAGTCGAGCATCAGCAATGTTGCCTGGGCGCTCAGCAGAGGACAGAAACCCATGAGGAGGCCTGAAAAGAACAAAAAAACCGTGATTGCTTTCATGAGTATAATGGAAGTTCTTCATGATGAAACTACAGATATTAGCATTGTCTCATCGAGTTTCGGGACTGCTCTGACAGCACAGGTCGGGATCATGCTGGCGGATTTTTTCATCAATTCCGGAAAGGAGAAGCCTGATATTAACCTGGTGATGGGTGCCAGCATGATCTCAAAGGAATCAAAACTCTATTGTAAGCTTGAAGAACTAAGAAGCGAAGGGATGTTTACCAATCTTATTTATGATGAATTACAGGATCCCGGAGACAGCGTTACGGGGATGTGCGGAAAATCGAGGGTGGGTGCATTTGCAAGGGGTTTGCGGATGAGCTTTGTTATCATCGGGAAGTATAAAGGCCAACCCTCGATCCTGAATAACAACCCCCAGACCGGACACCTGCATTTACAGCTCGCACAGTCAGAGGAAAAGGCCGAAAGATTCCTGAAGGTAACCCTGATAGATTACGCACTGGCCGGTGAGGAAATAAGGGAGAGGGCTATGGAAATGCTTAAGAAATAGGAATGTTAGTTCCTCAGATTCCGCCTGTGGCCTTTCTATTGCCCTGTCTGTTGATCAATAATATCCTGTCGCATTGTTTCCATGAAGCGTATAATATTTTCAATATCAGCTTATACTCTGCCGGCTCACTAACCGGAGTCGCGGTAGCCTGCCGGTCGCAGTCATCGCGTACGCATAACTGTAACTACCATAGTGGAATTGTTTCTGTCATAAGCGTAAATGCGGTCAGATTTGCCTCCCGTCTTTTCGGTCGAATCATGAGCAAGAGGCCCTGATGACAAATAGCAGACTACATCATGTCACCCTGCTTATGATAGTAATTCGTGCTTTCGAATATCTTGTCGGCGTTGGCTGCAATGAATCCCGGATACTGGGTGCCATCGGGCCGGTTATACCGCAGGGTAAACTCATAGAAGCAGGAGGGTATCTCATAAACCCCGTCAGAAAACTCAACAGGCTGGATCTCAGCCATTGTTGCAGACTGCTCAAGCAGCTCTTCGGGTGTTCCGTAGATCTCACCTCCGACAGTAGTCATGAGGTAGCCATTTCTCTTGATAAATTCATTGACCTCCTGCAATGTTGCAAAGCCCTTCAGTTCATTAACCTTTACGGCAAAGTGGTTGGCCCGGAAGCCATAGACCAGGAGCCATGCCGCATATTCAGATTCTTTGCGCAGTCTGTTGTAGGTGTCAAATGATATCTTGCCCCATATGCTGCCTCCGTAGACCAGGTCAGCACCATCATAAATGCCGTCACCCGGCCGTTTCAGACAATCCCGGACGGTTGTCTGCAGGTATTCACTGAACTGACCCGTAAGCAGCTCGCTGATAAAAACCTTTGGTGCGTTCGGATCGCATTTGTGCTCGAAATGTTTTCCTCTCAGCTTTTTAGCTCTGAATTCATAGTCTCCCCTCGACTCATAACCGTTTTCGGTAAATACCCGGGCAATCACATCAATATTCATTCTTGGATCATCGAATGTTCGCAGGGCGATATGGTCATGAACTACCTTCTCACCACTGGCAGTAAAAAGATCATAGATCCGCTCTGCACTGGGGTTCTCTGTAGAATAGCGATTCCAGAACCGGTCAAATATCACTGCTGTTTCCATATCTCAAGGCTTTTTCCTGCCAACAACGCAAATCTAAATCATTTCC